>JAJAYT010000255.1 GCA_026786085.1 Microcoleus sp. CAN_BIN18
ATAGCAATCCTAAATGATTTTCTGTAGGGACACGGCACTGCCGTCTCCCGGACACGGCACTGCCGTGTCCCTACAGATGGATTTTGGGGAAATCACATTTATGTTCGCGGTAAGGATAATGATTTAGGATTGCTATACGTTGCGAGTTTGCATAAGACATACTTCTGATAGAGACCAAAAAGAGCGACGATTTGTTATAGTAAAAATGGTATAATTTAAATTATTCAAGCTATGCCGAAAAAAGTTCGCCATCGCGCCCTAAAAATTTGTCTTGTCTGTCTTGCTTGCGCTCTAGCAATTGCTGTTTCGCCAATTTTTACGCCAGCTCAATCAACCACTCAATTAGAGTTTCGGATTACTCAATTAGAAAGTCAACTTTCCGAACTCCGGGGACAAATATACAGCTTGCAGTCTCAAGGTTCTGGAGTGACGCGGCCTCAGTCTCCGAACCGCCCGGGTTCTAGTCGGACAAATCCTAGAATGCTTTCGGGAGATCCGATGTTTGACAATTTAGCAACTTTGGCAATTGAAACTAAGCAGGATGTGCTCAAAATTCAAGAGCGGTTGTCTAAGCTAGAAGCTTCTAGAAGTCGGTAGTCATTAGTCATTAGTCATTAGTCATTAGTCATTAGTCATTAGTCATTAGTCATTAGGAAGAAGGAAGAAGGAAGAAGGAAGAAGGAAGAAGGAAGTCGGAAGAAGGAAGAAGGAAGAAGGAAGAAGGAAGAAGGAAAAATTATCCTACTCGCCCACTCGCCCACTCTCCCACTCCCCCACTCCCCCCTTCTCCCCGTCTCTGACTTTGAGGTGCCCAAAAGCAGGGTCTGCTAAAAGTCAAGTTGCAGAACTATTCAATGATATGGAAATAATAGGCTGCAACCACAAAATTGATAGCTAACAGCAACACAAACCAGATTGTGCGAAAGGTGTAAGGGAATTTGCCCGTTTTCATCACGGAGTCGGATTTTAATTGGTTCTTCGCTATCTCTGCCATAATTCAAGCTCCTAATTCATAAGTCACTGTATTCACAAATAGCAGAGAGCGTCGCACATGACACAATCCTCTAGTGTTATTTTTTGTAACTAGGAGTTTATACCGAGTTGAATTGAGATTGCTTTCAATCGATCGCTCCTGCGTGGTAGGAACTGCGGACGAGAGGCCCCGATCGCACGCGCTCAAACCCTATCTCGCGGGCGATCGACCCAAAACGGTCAAATTCGGCCGGAGTCCAGTATTTGCGCACTGGGAGGTGTTCTAGAGATGGTCTCATGTATTGACCGAGGGTGAGTCGATCGCACTTGGCATCCCGCAAGTCGGCCATCGCTTGGACAACCTCGGCCTCCGTTTCCCCGTGCCCCAACATCAAACCGGATTTAGTAGGAATTGTTGGGTCAAATTGCTTAACGATGCGGAGAACGTCGATCGAGCGATCGTACTTAGCCCCCCTCCGCACCGGCCCTTGCAACCGTCGCACCGTCTCAATATTGTGGTTGTAACAAGCCGGTTTCGCCTCCACCACCGTCCGAATCCGTTCTCGCTGCAACTGATCCAGGCCGGAATTCTCGCATGGGGCGGGCACGGGGAGGGCGGGCACGGGGAGGGCGGGCACGGGGGCACCGCCCCTACCTATTCCTCCCCAAAAATCTGGCGTTAGTACCTCAACTTCAGTATCGGGGTTTAAGTGGCGGATTTGGGCGATCGTCAACGCAAACCAACCCGCGCCCCCATCCGGCAAATCGTCCCTCGCCACCGAAGTCAGCACGGCATAGCGCAAACCCAATAACTGCACCGCCTCGGCCACCTTCTGCGGTTCCTCCGGGTCGAGGGGCATCGGAGAATGACCTTTATCTACTTGACAAAAAGCACAAGCACGGGTGCAAGTTGGCCCCATCAACAAAAAAGTCGCCGTTTTTTGGGCGTAGCACTCGCCCCGGTTGGGACATCTCCCCTCCTCACAAATTGTGTGAATTTGCCGCTGTTTGATAATTTTTTGGACTTGGGAAAGTTCGCTAGCTTTGCCAATGGGCCTACGCAGCCAATCCGGCATCGCCTCGATTTCACTCCGCATTTGGGCGGCAGTTGCTTTGACTGTAGGAGTTTGAGGAGTTTTGGGCGACATGACATTAAGTGGCGTTGAGTTAATATACTCGATCGTATCCGAAATCAAAGTCGCTGAACTTGTAGCACTAGCGCGCGAAATCTGAATCGCGCTGAATTTGCAACAAAACAAAACTCGCGCAGAATTCTGGGTAGAATTCTCTTAGAGATATACTAAAGGTTGCAAATCATCAGACCACACGGTGCGCAGCTTTCCTCAGAGACTTCTGTCCTGAGACCAAAGCGACTTGGGGGGACTTTAGTCTCCGCAGCCTGTGATCTATAATCAGTGTGCAAGTAAGTAAATCTGTCTGCGTGACTAACCATCCTACTTGTACGGAGAAATTCCGGCCACTTAGTAAGCGCATTGAAGCGTCAAACAAAAAGAGCGAGCAACAGCAGGATGGAAAGCGTACCGAACTGGCGAAAGTGATAGACCCAGAAAGCATTTGAAAAGGATAACGTCAGCGCGATTGCAGCATCGAAAGATAGTTGTTTTGAGCGAAAACGAGGCACTTTGACAATGCCTTTAAAGATTGGTTTCTAATCTATTCAAAAATCTCTCAGGCCCCGGCCCTGAGACCGTCAACACTCATTACTGAAGGAGTCAGTCGTGGCTGGTCAAAAAATCTTGGTAATTGATGACAGTAAAGTCATCCGCGTTCGAGTTCGAGAGATGTTACCTCAAGGTAACTTTGAAGTTCTAGAAGCAAAAGACGGTGAAGAAGGACTCAAACTGATCCGCGAAGCCCGACCGAATCTAATTATGTTAGATTTCCTACTGCCCAAAGTCAGTGGTTGGGAAGTGTATCAAAAAGTGCAAGCTCATTCGGTGCTTTGCAAGATACCTTTGGTGATCATGTCGGGGCGCGAAGAAGAGGTGATGGAGAAAATTCCCAAACCCTTTGAGAAGCATTTTTTTGCATTCATCGCCAAACCTTTTGAGAAAAAACAGCTAACCGAAGCCATCAAATCGGCGATGGTATTGGCTAAAAAGAAACCAGTACCCGAAGCCCCAGCCGCCGCTGCTGCACCAGGTTCGGTCGCCGGCGCTGCCGAAATTCAGGCGATGACTCTGAAAATGGCGAAAATGCAATCGGAAATTGATACACTCAAAAAACAAATGACTCAGGTGATTACGATCATCAAGCAGATGAAAGCGAAATAATTCTGCTGTCCTTTGTCTTTTGAAGGCACTTATGTAGAAGCCACTTATGTAGAAGGAAACTTCCACACAGTGCAACTTCTTATTAAGTCTCAATGTGCTCGCTTGTATTCGCTTTTTTTTGCCAAATTTGTTGAGCGTGTGCGATCGCCAACAGCTTGCAATGAGTTTCTCAAAATCCTAGTGAGAAAATCAATTGAAAGTTGAAAATTAAACCAGGGAGGAAATCAATTATTAATCTTAATTAGGATTTTTAATTACCGAAACAATTGGTTTAAAGCCGGAACCCTTGTGGGGAGAAATTAGAAGAAGACTATTCATTACTCCAATCCTCTTCCTTGCCGGTAGAGGTCGCCCTCATCTGTCAACTGTCAACTGTCAACTGAATTACCGTTCGTGCCACGCTCAACTATCAACTCCTCAGTCTCATTTTTTTGGTTAATGACTAACGACTATTCCGATTTTTTGCCTCAACTGCGTGCCTCAACTGAGCAATTGTTGAAAAGATTAGACTGCTTCGATCAAGCGCAGGTATTAGCGATCGGAGATTTGACCTTGGACGAGTTTCTTACCGGACAAGTAGAGCGAATTTCCCGCGAAGCACCTGTGTTGATTTTGCGCTACGAGAATACTCGGCAATTACCCGGAGGTGGCGCAAATGCTGTCTACAATTTAGCCAAACTGGGAGGCAAAGTAAAAGTTGCTGGTTTGGTGGGAAAAGACGACCAGGGAAAGGCTTTGTGCGGTATTTTTGAGGCTGCGGGAATAGATACGGGCGGGATTTTAATCGATTCGCAGCGTCCAACTGTTACCAAAACTCGAATTTCCGGGCACGCGCGGCAGTCGGTGACTCAGCAAATTGTCCGAGTCGATCGCAAATCTGACGAGTTGCCGGATTTAGACTTGCAGTTGCAACTGGCAGACTACATCCGGCAGCAAGTCCCGACAGTCGATGCGGTGGTTTGTTCGGACTACGGCGATGGA
>JAJAYT010000256.1 GCA_026786085.1 Microcoleus sp. CAN_BIN18
CTCTCACTCAGTTGCAACAGCTTTACCTCTCCTACAACCAACTGACGGAAGTGCCAGAGTCGATCGCATCTCTCACACAGTTGAAATCGCTTTACCTGGGCTGCAACCAACTGACGGAACTGCCAGAACTACCAGAATCGCTCGCATCTCTCACTCAGTTGCAAGTGCTTTACCTCCACAAAAACCAACTGACGGAACTGCCAGAGTCGCTCGCATTCCTCATTCAGTTGCAAGAGATTAACCTCGAGGGCAACCAACTGACAGAATTGCCAGAGTCCCTCGCATCTCTCACTCGGTTGAAATGGCTTGACCTCGGCGAAAATCCTCTCAACCCCGACCTTGCTGCCGCCGATAAACAAGGCACGCAAGCCGTCTTACAATACCTGCGGGCAACAGCGGAAGGACAGGTAACGCTGAACGAAGCCAAGCTGATCCTAATTGGTGAGGGTGAAGTTGGCAAAAGTTGTCTGTTGGGCGCATTGCGGGGAGATCAATGGGTGGAAGGTCGCCCCACCACCCACGGGATTGAGATTAAACCAGTCACTGTCACCCATAGCGGCACAGAAATCACCCTAAATGGTTGGGATTTTGGCGGTCAACGGGTTTATCGACCGACGCACCAGTTGTTTTTCAGTGCTCCAGCCGTGTATATCGTAGTGTGGAAGCCACGGGAAGGCCCCCAACAGGGCTTTGTCAAAGAGTGGATTACCCTGATCAAGCATCGGCAACCGGAGGCGAAGGTGTTGGTAGTTGCCACCCACGGCGGCCCCGGACAGCGACAGCCTGACATTGACAGACAGGAGATTCTGGATAGATTCGGCAGCGATATGGTGCTTGGTTTCTTCCATGTAGACAACAAACCTACCAACGACAGGAATTGCACCGGACTTGCAGAATTAAAAGAAAAGATTGCTAGTGTTGCCGCCTCTCTTCCCGAAATGGGGCGAACTGTTCCCGCCAAGTGGCAGCGAGTCCGGGAAATCTTGCAAACCAACAACAAAGCCTATCTACCCTACGATGATGTGATTGCCCTCTGCGCTCAAGAGGGAATCGATCAGGAACAGGCAGAACTATTTCTTCGCATTTCCCATACATTAGGGCATTTCATCCATTACGATTACGACCCCATCCTGCGCGATATCGTCATCCTCAAACCCGACTGGCTAGCAAAAGCGATCAGCTTCGTGCTAGACGATCAAATGACCCGCCAACGCAACGGTTTAGTTGAATTTGACCATCTCAGTCAGTTATGGAGTCATCCGCCAGTTGCCGATGAGGAAGGCTACCCACCAGAACTTCATCCCATCTTTCTACGGCTGATGGAGCGCTTCGATTTATCCTATCGAGTAGTGTTCGATCCCGCTAAAACCAGCAATACCAGCCTGATTGCTCAACTTGTACCGGATATCCGCCCGCAATCAAAATTAACCGCCAACTGGGGAGAACAACCAGAACCCGGAGACAGACAACAGGTGCAAATCTGTCGCATTGTAGATAATCGGGGACAATTTGCAGTAGCAGAAGGCTTGTTTTACCAGTTGATTGTCCGCTTGCACAAATACTCGCTGGGTCGATTCAATTACGAAAAGAGCATCCACTGGCAACGAGGTTTGATGCTGGACAACGACTACAACGGTCGGGCATTGCTAGAATATATTGATACCGATGTAAAAATCACAGTGCGGGCTGCTTATCCAGAAAGGTTTCTGTCTTATCTCACCGAAGAGATTAAATCGCTAGTCGAGAATTTCTGGGAAGGATTGGATTGTAACGTGATGGTTCCTTGCATTACGCCTTGCGGTAAGAATGATCCTGGAAACGGACTATTTGAAATAGAGAAACTAATTGAGAGCAAAAAAGAAAATCGTAATGAGTTTCCGTGTCCTCAGTGTGGTAAATGGCAAAATATCGATTGCTTGCTGAATAATGCGCCGATTGCTCAACCTTCTGCTCAGATATTGTTGACGGCACAACTCACAGATGTGCAAGATACATTACAAGTAATTCGCAAAGAAATGTCCGCCAAAGATGGGCGAGATCAAGAACGATATGACGAACTGACAAAAAAACAGCTTGCTACTATGAGTCAAGTCGATATGCAGTTTGCAGATATGATGCAGATGCTCACCGATGAAGCCAAAGATGGGCCGCGTCTGTTCAGTTTCAAGCCGATCGAGCCTGGTTTCTTCGATCGCCCAAAATGGATAAGTGCAAAATTTGAACTCACACTCTGGTGCGAACACTCTCGCCAGCCCTTACCTGCCTTAAATCCCAACAACAAAAAGCAGGGAGTCTATGAATTGAACCTGTCGCGTAAGTGGTTCATCAAAGCAGCCCCCTATTTCAAAGTCATGACGGGAATTCTCAGCCTAGTTTTACCTGTCGCCGGCTCAGCCACCAAGCTAATGTTAGATGACACCACCTACAAAGCCATTGAAGAACAACTTGATTTAGGGCAAAAAAGCATCGAGTCTATCTCAAAAGGCAGCGATTCATTTATTGATTCGTCTAATAACAGCGATGCGCCTGATTTTGAACAGGGCGAAGCAATCCGCGGCCAAGGCTCGATTTTACGAGAATTACACGCCCTTTTGAAAGAAAAAGATCCGAGTTTTGGTGGTCTAGTGCGAGTGCAGAACCAACGCCGCGAATTTCTGTGGGTTCATCCAGATTTTGTGGATGAGTATTAATTTCGGAATCGGCGACTGAAATCGCTAGTTATTGTAGGGTGCGTCAGGGCTAAATGTGACGACTACAAACTAAACATTTTCCCCGCTCCGCACCCTACGGTTAGTTAGCTATTTGGTAAGGTGCGTCGCTATTAGATTTTCAGGTTCGTAGTGAGGACTTCAGTCCTCTAATTTGGAAGAGGACTGAAG
>JAJAYT010000257.1 GCA_026786085.1 Microcoleus sp. CAN_BIN18
CAGTACCTTTAGTCGGAGATATTTTTGATGCTTTTTATAAATCCAACATGAGAAATCTGGCGCTTTTAGAAGCACACATCGAAATAGAGGAACCGGAATTAATCGCGGTTGCAGAACCTATTCATGAATCCATTAAACTGTAGGTTTGATCGTTCGGACTTTAGTCGTCAGATTTTAAGAAAAACTCAAGTCCGAACCATCAAACTCTTTTAAATATTATGTGGAAAGCTCGCCCCTACAAAAATCCACGAAAGCATTAACATCTTCTTCTTTAGTATTAAAAGCTGTTACCAGTCTGACAGTAGATTTATCCCATCTATAAAACTGAAAACCGTGATTCAAAGCTGCTGCAATCACGGATTCTGGAAGCTGCATAAAAATCTCGTTAGCTTCGACAGGATGACAAAATTTTACTTTCTCAAGTCCTGCTAAACCTTGCGCTAATTTAGCGGCCATATTATTTGCATGAGTCGCATTTTTTAGCCACAAATCATTTGTTATATATGCTTCTAACTGTGCGGACAAAAACCGCATCTTCGAGAACAGATGCCCACTGCGCTTGCGGTAAAAAGGGAAAGTCTTTGCTAATTCTTGATTAAAAAATACCACAGCTTCCGCAGCCATTGCACCGTTTTTTGTTGCTCCAAACGAGAGGATATCCACGCCGGCGCGCCAAGTAATATCCGCAGGCGCACAGCCCAAACTGGCAACAGCATTGGCAAAGCGAGCTCCATCCATCTGCAAGTATAAATTGTGGCTGCGAACAACTTCCGAAATGTGGGCAATTTCCGCTGGATTGTAGACAGTGCCAGCTTCTGTGGCTTGAGTGATGCTGACGGCGGCGGGTTGTACGTGGTGGACTACTCCTGTGCCAGCGCGATCGACTATTTCACCTAAAGTCTCTGCCTTAATCTTAGCATAATCTCCAGTTAATGTCACTAACTTTGCGCCGCCAGTAAAAAACTCCGGCGCGCCGCATTCATCCAGATTAATATGAGATTTTGCGTGACAGTAAACAGCGCCGTAAGGAGGAGTCATAACCGCCAGGGCTAGAGCATTGGCAGCGGAACCGGTTGCTACAGGAAAAACAGTCACCGATGTCTCGAATAAATCCGAGAATTTAACTTGCAAACGCTGCGTGTATTCATCATCTCCATAGGACATAACTGCACCGCAATTAGCCGCTGCAATCGCAGCCATAATCTCCGGTGAAACCCCGGCTGCATTGTCGCTACAAAAATTCATTATAATAACTCGCAAACACAATCTATAATATAATATGGTTTAGTTAAGAAGCTAATTGCTCAGGGCGCAGATCAGTTAACTAATAACTGACATACTCTCTGCGATTGCTTCGCTAAGAGCTCGCAATGACAAATAGCGTTAACTGAACCGTATTGATCTATAATATAACTCAACAGTCAACATTCAATACTCAAGTATTAAACTCAAGAGGAACTATGGCAGAATACCGCCAAGTAGAATACCGCATCGGTAAAGACGGCAAAATTACCGAAACTGTTCTCAACGCCACTGGTTCGAGTTGCACCGAAACTACCGCCGGAGTTGAAAAAGCCCTGGGAAAAGTAGAATCTCAAGAATTGCTGCCAGAATATTACCAAGGCGAAGAAATTTTGACCACCGAACAAACCCAAACTTTAAAACAAGTTTAGAAAAATTAACAATGTTCTATCTTCTCGATGCCATAGTTGATGTCACAGTTGATGTCAAAACAGTGCCTGCCTTCAGCATCGCCCTTGCTGTCGGGGGCATTTTTCTAATTTTAGTCTACGCTTATGCTGCATCGGAGGCCGGAGATGCGATCGACTTTAAGTATGATACAGTTCTACGCGAACGGATGAATCAGCTAGACATACCCGATTGGCAAGATTTAGCCACTAAATCTGGCTTAACTCGCTTCGGGGTGCGCTTAGTGCGGCAGGGAGACGTGGGAAAACTCACCATAGACCAACTGAGGCGGCTGGCAACAGTGCTGAATTTGAATTTTCAAGAGTTCGATCGTACTCTTAGCGCGCTCCCCCTACCGCCGGAAATCAGCACTAATCTCAGCGAAATTGAAGAATTAAAGCAGCAATGTTTCCGGCTGCGCGATACATTGCAGCAGCAAAAAACTCAACTAACCGATGATTTTCGTCGTGCTACCTTTGAACAGTTGCAAACTTTATTAACTAGCTATCCCGCCGCCCGAAAAATGGCAGAAGCTAAGCCGGAGATGCGTGCCAAAAATCTTTCTGCTCTTTTTACCCCCTTAGAAAATCTTTTGTCAAGTTGGAATTTTGAAGCGATTGGTTTAACTTGGGAACAAGTGGCTTACAATCCGCAGTTGCACCAGCCGGATGTTGAAGACATAACAGAAGGAGAATTAGTTTACGTTAGATTTGTTGGCTATCGAGATGGAGAGCGAATTCTGGCTCCAGCTAAAGTCAGTCGCACACTTCCAGCGGGAATCAAAAATTAAATTTAAAATCTAAAATCAACATGACTACAGTTGCAATTGATTTCGGCACCAGCAACACGGTTGTTTGCATTCTCAACCCGGATACGCAAACGCCTGAAACTTTGAGATTGGGCGAGATGTCCCGGATTTTCAAAACAAATAAATCGAGCGGAGATGATCGAGAAATACCTGTAATCCCGACTTTGGTATTTGTCAAAAATGCCGGAGATTTGGTATTAGGAGAAAAAGTCCGATTTGAGCGTTTGGGACAATCCCAGCCCGATCGTTTTTTCAAAGCTTTTAAGCGCGACATGGCTACCGATTTTCAGCCCCCCGCTCGCAATTTAGACGGCGAAACTTACACACCAGAATCAATAGCGGAACAGTTTATCAAAACTATTTGGAAACAATTATATCAGCAAAATATACAGCCAGATAAAGTAATTTTTACTGTACCAGTCGGAGCATTTGAGCGATATTTGGATTGGTTTTGCGACTTAGCAGAACATCTGGGAATTGCGGAAGTTCAGCTAATAGATGAATCCACAGCCGCCGCCTTGGGATATGCAGTAAAACGTCCCGGTTCTCTAGTTTTAGTAGTCGATTTTGGTGGCGGCACTTTAGATATAAGTTTAGTCCGCACAGCACCTGCTTCCTCAATCAAAAATAGCCAATCGAAAACTCCCAATTTAATGCGGGCGGAAGTATTAGCAAAATCAGATGCTTATGTCGGTGGCGAAGATATTGACATTTGGATTGTGGAAGATTATTTGCAGCAGATTAATTCGTCGCGGGCAGAAGTCGGGCCAGTTGGCTGGCAAAATTTATTAGAAATAGCAGAAAAGTTAAAGATTCAACTTTCTCAAGTTGATGAGGTGAAGGAAAGTTGGTTTGATGATGAAAATTTTATGTCTCATGACTTGCAGCTAAACCGAGAGAAGCTTGGGGATATTTTGGAATCTCGGCAGTTGTTAGAACAGTTGCGAGAAGCTTTAGATGAAGTATTGAGTATTGCACTGGGAAAAGG
>JAJAYT010000258.1 GCA_026786085.1 Microcoleus sp. CAN_BIN18
CGGTTGATCTATGCGTTTCAATGCAATACGGTCAGCTATGTAAAGCATCTTCAGTAAGCCTAAATATTTCATAGGCCGATCGTGCAGCTTTAAGAACACTGCTGCTGCTTCAATAGCTTTCTCTGGATGGAACCGAAATTGAATTGGCATAAGCATTTTGGAAGGGTGCTTCATAGTGGTACAATTTCATTGTAAACCATAATGCTTTGTCAGTCATTAGTGCTTTGACAAAGCATGATAGAAATCAGCGTGACTTTGACAGTATTCTCTTATTTTTTTCCGACTGATAACGTGCATTTAGCGATCGTTCTGATGTTTGCTAGATATCTCAACACGGTTTCCCCAGCAGCAATTCAGCGGTGACTTCAATTGCGATCGGTTGTGGATCAGTTGTCATCGATGCCGTCCCACAGTTGAGATAAAGGGAGAGTTTGTCCGGTAATTGCTTCATGGAAGCCTTGCTGAAGCCCTTCGAGGACAGTTTCGATGGCGTCATCGTCTGGATCGATATCAGTGTCTTCTGGTACTAAGACAATAATCCGAACGTGGCTGTAGTTGGCAAGGGCAAGGGGGCGAGCGAGAAAAAGTCGCCCTCGATCGTCAATTTTTCCGGTGGTTTCAATTGCTTTCATAGTCTCTCTGTGTCATAATTGATTTGCATGGTGGTAATACCTTATTTCCCTAGAGCCTTGCTAAGGATATTGGTAACCGCTGAACATAAAGGTTATTTTGCGAAAGAAAGCCATGAATCTTCTTGAGATTGTACATGAAATTATAGGATTGGCAGAAACTGGTAATTATTGGGGGATAGATGTCTCTTTTCAAAGTTTTGGGATGGGTGACAATGCTATCAACTTTGTCAACGAAAATAAGCTCAAATATATCGACGCAATATCAAGGGCATTTAATTTCGATAAGGAAATTGAAACAACCTATACGTTAAAGAAATATGAATCGCTACTAATAAAACATTTTAGAGAGCATTTTTTTAATAAAATCTTAGTAAAAAAGGAGGATATATTATCGTTCATGAAAAAGCTTAAGGCGGAAAGTATAAAAACATTTTCTGTATTCCGAGACATACATGGAATAGTTTTAAGCAGCCCCACAAGTCCCTTGTTATTGGGTGGTTACACAATATATGACTTTGCTTTACAAAAAGATTCATTTGACTCAGAAACAGATTTATATCCTGAATTAACTCTCCATCATAATCCAGAATATTTAATTGAATGGAAGGCTGAAGCAAGACACTTTGAAAAAGCACTTGAAATCGCTGATGAATATTTTGAGCGATTCGAGCTTATCCTAAGATATGTCATAGGTTCTCCGACAAATCACTTTGAAGTTGGCGTTTTAAACTACCAAGGCTGGCGCCATCGTAGAGCTTACATATTCTCTGATATGGGGCAAGTGTCAAGCTCATTGAGTAATCATGGCCCAATAGAGCCGACACCACTTGATGATCCATATTTTGTAAACGAGGATAATGGATATCAAACTGTTTGGGGTTTTACTACAAAGAAAAACCTTAATAAATTTCAAAAAAGAATTATGCTGGCAGTTGAATGGATCGGGCAATCAATGGCTGATCCCTCACCACCAAGTGCTTTTATCAAGGCAGCCATCGCTCTAGAAATTATCTTTACATATAACGAAAGGGAAATCATTACTCCCTCAATTATGAATCAAATATCTGAAAGTATAGCTCTTATATTAGGCAGCTCAGTCGATGAAAGATTAAAAATCGAATCAAGAGTAAAAAAATTGTATGGTTTGAGATCAAAGATTGTGCACTCTGGCAACAAAGATATTAATGAAGCAGATTATAAAACTCTGCTTGACATAGCACGTTCTGTAATAATAAAGATACTCATATCAGACAAGCTTAATAGCGTTGATTGTGTAGAAGACTTATATACTATTCTCAAAAAAATTAAGTATTCTGGTGATGCAATATCACAAAGCGCTGGACTCTGATAAATTACTCGCTGCGCTCATAATTTACTCTGGCACTGCAAGTCAATACAGCTATAACTCCTGCTCAAACAATAGCTATTAAAGTAGTTGATAGTTGGTAATCGATCGCTCGTGAGGAATAGGTAATGGGTTGTTAGTAACACTCATTACCCATTCCTCATTTTAAACCCTAGCTGCCGCCAATCCGAGCGACATCGCGAGCGTTTTCTTCAAACGCAGCCGTCAGCGCATCATCACCGCTTAAACCCGATGCGATCGCCCTTTCAATAGCCTGCAACACCCGCTTATAATCCCGCGGCATCACCTTCACAAACACCGGCACCATCTCATCCCACGCAGCCAAAACCTTCGATGCTTTCGCACTTCCAGTCAAATCAACATGAGTTTGAAGCATCAGCCGCAAATCGCTAATTTCCTCAACATCCTCAAGTTTTTCCAAATCCACCATCGACATATTGCAGCGAGTAGCAAAATCCCCCGCCTCATCCAAAATGTAAGCAACACCGCCACTCATACCCGCTGCAAAATTGCGCCCGGTTTCACCCAAAACCACAACTTTGCCGCCAGTCATGTACTCGCAACCGTGATCGCCCACACCCTCAACTACGGCGTTTACCCCAGAATTGCGGACAGCGAAACGTTCCCCCGCCATCCCCCGGATGAAAACATCACCAGCGGTGGCTCCGTAGAGCACCACGTTGCCGACAATCACATTTTCTTCTGCAACAAAGGTAGAAGCCGGCGACGGATACAAGATGATTTTGCCGCCGCTGAGGCCCTTGCCGAGATAGTCGTTGGCCTCGCCTTCGAGCTCCAGCGTGACTCCCTTGGGCACGAATGCGCCAAAGCTTTGTCCCGCGCTACCTTGGAAGTGCAGGTGCACCGTGTCATCGGGTAAACCTTCCCAGTGGCGTTTGGTGATTTCGTTGCCGAGAATTGTGCCGACAACAC
>JAJAYT010000259.1 GCA_026786085.1 Microcoleus sp. CAN_BIN18
CCGATAGAAATGTGCGTAGAAGTGCCGCCAGTGCTCTGGAGAGTATCGGTGCAGAAGCTAAAACTGCTGTGCCACAGCTAATTCCTTTGCTGAAAGACTCCGATACAGACGTGCGTAGAAGTGCTACCAATGTCTTGGGGAGTATTGGTGCAGAAGCTAAAACTGCTGTGCCGCAGCTAATTCTCTTGCTCAAAGACTCCGATATAAATGTGCGTAGCAGTGCCACCAATGCTTTGGGGAGTATCGGTGCAGAAGCTAAAACTGCTGTGCCGCAGCTAATTCTCTTGCTGAAAGACTCCGATAGATTTGTGCGTAGCAGTGCCGCTACTGCCTTGGGGAGTTTCGGTGCAGAAGCTAAAACTGCTGTGCCACAGCTAATTCCCTTGCTGAAAGACTCCTATGCAGAGGTGCGTAGCAGTGCAACCAGTGCCTTGGAGAGCATTGCTCTTAGCCTTCAAGAAAAGGCAAAGACGCTAACCCCATCGGAATTAAATCAGGCTGTATTAAACCTAGAATCAGCCTTGAAAATCTTGGAACCATATAAACCTGAACGTTATGATAAATACAACCCTGAACGTCAGTCGGAAAACAAGAGAACTATCGCAAATCTCCGTGTATATATCAAGAATCTCAAAGCCGAACAAAACGCCAACTTATTCAATTTAATTAGCCAGAATCAATGGGTAGTAGTAACAATAATTTACCTAATCTTCTTCCCCTCCCTGTGGTTTGCAATCCTCCGGCTGCGTCCCCTATGGCTGCTGCGAATCAACGACGCACTCAAACCCTACGAATTTAAACTACCTGAAACATGGGGCGGTGCTCCCGTGCGAATTCGCGACCTTACCTTTATCAGTATTTTCATTTACCGTCCCAGAGTCCTAGATTCCTGGGTTTTGGCCCACATCGAAACAGTCCGCGAACAATTTTCCCAACGAAATACAGTCAAAAGCCGCGCTACTTACATCCCAGTTTCTTTTGAATTAGACGACAAAAAACTACCTCAACTTAGAGGTCAAGATTTGCCAACAATTTTCACCAAAAAGCGAATTTGTTTGCTCATCTGGGGTGAAGGCGGTATCGGCAAAACTAGCATCGCTTGTCAAATTGCCGATTGGGCAATGGAACCCGATAAAACTCAACGCCTCTGCAAACACTTGATGATTCCAATCTTGATCGAAGAAGAACTAGACAGTAAAGTTGCCGAGGGCAAACATCCCTTCTTTGAAGCCATACGCGGTCAACTAAAATCTATCACCAACCATCCCACCCCCATTGCTGAAGAACTGCTGCAAAAATTGCTACAACAGCGCCGCATTCTGGTAATTGCCGACCACTTTTCAGAAATGGCAGAAACAACCCAAAAGGAAATTGACCCTAATGCTGCCGATTTTCCCATCAATGCTTTGGTTGTGACTTCGCGACTTGATTCCACAATGGGTAAAGCCAATAAAAACACGCTTCACCCGTTGCGAATTGAGGGATCGGAACTATCAGCTTTCATGGAAAAATACTTAGACAAGCTAGGGAAATTGAATCTTTTTAACGGTTCCCAATTTCATTATGCCTGCGGCGACTTGGCTAAACTTTTAGAAGAAATCAGAATTCAAGGCCGAAGTACAACTGTATTGTTTGCCAAACTGTACGCCGATGTGTTAGTTGCGAAAATGGAAGGCAACAAAAGTGGTAAATTACCTGAAAACATACCAGATTTAATGCTTTCCTACCTGAACGAACTGAACCGGGATATGGTAGAGAATAAATTGACAGATATCACCGTTCACGAAGATGCTAAATTGCTCGCTTGGGAATGCCTGAAACTCACTTATCGACCCACTAGCACTAAGATTACAGATGCCATCAATGCGCTATCTGCATTTAATTCACAAGATGTGGAGAGACGCTTCAACTATCTCCAAGAAAAACTCCACCTGATGCAAACGAATGTTCCTAGCAAAGAGAATGTCCGGTTTGTACTTGACCCCGTAGCCGAGTATTTAGCAGGATTGCATTTAGTCGATATTTATGGTGAAAATGAAAGCAAGTGGCGCGATTTTCTAATAGATGCAGACTTTCAAAATTCGCCAGAGGCAATTAAAGGTTTTATGTTAGCAGTTCGTGATTGTTATTTGGCCAAGATTCCCGGTGCAAGGGATACTGACTTTTTGCCGAAAGCAATCGCAGCGCGCTATAATGTGTTAATTGCCGTACCGCCTCAATCTCCTCAAGCTGTCTCGCCAGGGTAATCCTATGACTGCATACAAACATGACTCGCAGCATTCCCAGACAAAACTGCTCCCTACGATGTATGATTTACCCAGTGAAGACCCGGAGGAGCCCGGTTTGCCCGACGAATACCACGACTATCAACCCGAACTGCTGCGCCTAACCTGCCGCCCTCGCAACCATCCGCTAGACCAAATCTTTATCGCAACAGACCTCAATCTATACTACGATTCTAACCATCTCAATTGGTACAAAAGACCCGATTGGTTTGTCGTCTTGGGGGCTTCTAGATTTTATCGCGGTGAGGATTTGCGCCTCAGCTACGTGATGTGGCAAGAAAATATTAGTCCTCTAGTAGTAGTCGAACTGCTGTCACCTGGAACTGAAGATGAAGATTTGGGAATCACACCAGAAGTGCGAAATAAACCGCCTACTAAGTGGCGAGTTTATGAAGAGATTTTGCAGATTCCTTACTACTTTGTTTTTAGTCGCTACACTAATCAACTGAGAGTATTTCAATTGATTGATAATCGTTACTGCGAACAAGTTTTAACCGATTCGCGCTTCTGGATACCGGAATTAGAGTTAGGTATTGGTTTGTGGGAAGGTTGTTATGAAGGTTTTTCGAGGTTGTGGCTGCGCTGGTACGATGCTAGTGGCGATTGGGTTTTGACTCCCGAAGAATTTGAAAGACAACGGGCTGAATTTCAAAGTCAACGGGCTGAATCAGAAAGTCAACGCGCTGAATCAGAAAGACAGCGAGCAAATCGATTGGCCGATCGCCTCCGAGACATGGGCATTAATCCAGATGAACTGTAGTTTTATGCTAATCATATAACAATGTACATACCAGATTCGCAATCTTCCCAAGCAAAAGTGCTACCGACGATGTACGATCTACCCAGTGAAGACCCGGAGGAGCCTGGTTTGCCTGACGAATATCACCGCTTGCAAGCACAAGTTTTGTGCGATAGCTGCATTCCCCCTAATTATCCAGCCGATCGCGTATTCTCTGCCAGCGATCTGAATCTATACTACGACTCCAACCACCTTAATTGGTACAAAAGACCCGATTGGTATTTAGTTGTCGGCGTTTCGAGATTTTACCAAGACAGAGACTTGCGCCAAAGTTACGTGATTTGGGATGAGGTGGTAAGTCCTTTAATTGCGATCGAATTTCTATCACCAAGTACGGAAGATGAAGATTTGGGGCTGACAGAATCGGCACCAAACAAACCCCCGACTAAGTGGCAGGTTTACTAGAGAATTTTGAAGATTCCCTATTACTTTGTGTTTAGCAAATACAACAACCAATTGAGAGTATTTCGCTTAATTGGCAACCGTTACCGCGAACAAGTGTTAACAGGTTCTCGATTTTGGATACCGGAAATACAGTTAAGTTTGGGTTTGTGGCAAGGTGCTTTCCTCCAAAATGAAAGGTTGTGGCTGCGCTGGTATGATATTAATGGCAATTTGGTTCTGACTCCTGAAGAATTTGAAAGACAGCGAGCTCAATTGGAAAGTCAACGAGCTGAATTGGAACGCCAACGAGCCGAGTTTGAAAGGCAGCAAGCTGAAATTGAAAGACAACGTGCTGAATCAGAAAAACAGCAAGCTGAATCAGAAAGGCAACGTGCTGAATTTGAAAAACAGCAAGCTGAATTAGAAAGGGATCGAGCAAATCGTTTAGCCGATCGCCTCAGAGCAATGGGCATAAATCCCGATGAGCTGTAAAATTAAATACTAGCGTCAAATGCTGCTAGCACTGTCCATAAAAATTTATTAACAAAAAATTACTTATGCCAGAATCTACCTCATTACGCGATCGCTACTTAGCCCTAATCGACAAAATCGTCGAAATTACCCTCAAGGGTCAAATTCGCTCGAAAGAACAAGTATATCAAATGCTCGTGCAAGACAACGGCACCGGCACTGGCGAAATTTTTGAACGCTGCTTCGGAGAACGCCTGGATGCCACCGAAAACCAGCTTAAAAATGAAAAGGACGAAATCAAACAAGCCAAAGCAAATCGCACCTTCCGGGCGCTAAAAACCATCCAAGGAGAATGGGAACGCTGGCAAAAGGACAACCAAGTTTCCAGTGCGATCGCCTCTGCCATCCAACAAATCCTTACCGCCGAATCTAACAGTCGTCTCCTGACATTATTCCAAGTAATCGACCCCAACAAAGAACTTCCCCTGACTCTCGATCAATTGCAGCAGTTAGCAAAATCCCTGCACCAACAAATGCTGCAAACTTCCAATCCCGAAACTGAGCGAGACTTGCAGCAAATCACCTCCGGGATTGCCAAAGGTTTAGAATCTTGGCAACGGCTGGAACCGGAACTCGTAGGCTGGATTTATCAGCCCCAGCAGCTAGGATTTAGCGGTAGTCCCGAACAAAATGGGCCTTGGGCTTTTTGGGCAAAAAAGGTGAAAAGTCCGTTTTCTCACGCTCTTTTGCAGACAATTGCGATCGGTGAATCGATAGTTGAATTAGCTGCAAAAACAGCGAGTTTAGAATTGGGCGCTTTGGTGGAGTTAGCGATTATTTTGCAGTGCTTGCAGCGGGCTTTGGCGACATGGTTTGACAAGCAAGTTTACGATTCCAAAGTGTCAACCAAAGCTTCAATTTCTACTTACATTACTTTTTCGGTAATTTGGAGTCAGTTAGCCAGTGGATTTAATAATTCTACCAAAAGTGGCGAACAGTTGGCAAATGCTTGTTTTCAAGTAACGTTGCAAATTTTGCGGGCTTTTTCTCAGCGAGAATACTTTCCGCTTTACGGCGGGATTTTCGCCTCGTTTGATGGCAAATCTCTGCGACATACTTTGGAGTATTTAGATGAACCGCTGCGACGGGTTGAAGGTACTCAAGCTAAGGCTCGAATCCTGACGCTTTTGGGTTATTCGATGGGGGCTATGGGAGCCTACGAACGAGCTATTTTGTTGCACAAAGAAGCGCTGGAAATTGCCCGTTTGGAAGATGATAAGGCCTGCGAAGTTGCTAATCTTAATCACATCAGCCGCAACTATGTTTCTCAGAAAAACTATCAGGAAGCGATTAATTATAGTCAGCGGGCTTTAATTATGGCACGACAAGCGGGTGAGCGGCAAGGTGAGGCGAATGCGCTGGCTAATTTAGGTTATAGCGAGGTGTTTCAAGCGCGACAGTTGGAGGATGTGGAGCCGGAGGTGTATGAAAGTGCGATCGGCTATTTGGAGCAAGGCTTGTTATTATCGGAGAGATTGGGAGACAGGCAAAGTCAAGCTTTTTGTTCCAGCAGTCTGGGAATTGCTAAAATTGCATTGAAAAATTCCGAAAGTGCGATCGAGTATTTGGTCAAAGGTTGGCAAGCGGCCCAATTCTCCGGGGACTTATATTTGCAAGGTCTGAATTTGGCTTATTTAGCTCAAGCTTATTATAGTATTAATGAGCTGGAAAAAGCGATATTTGCTGGTAGTTTGGGGATGTATACTTTGGAGCAAATTGGGGCGATGGAGTGGCGTCAATCGGCTGGTTTGCTGATAATTTTGCGGGGACAAATGGGGGCGGAATCTTTTAAAGAGTCTTTGGCTAAGAGTCGATCGCAGATCATTCCGGCGATCGGTGTTGATGGCTATGATTATATCCCAGAATTGTTGGAAAAGTACCAGCAATCTATTTGATATCAAAATTACTCGGCGGTTGAAACTCGGCGGTTGAAACCGCTACTACACATAACGATGTCCGCCTCCGCGGACTAAGAAAATCTTTAGTCCGCGCAGGCGGACATTGTTTGTGTAGCCGAGATTTCAATCGCCGGGAATTGATGTTTTTATGCACGGCTTATTCTTTAGTCCGCGCAGGCGGACTTTGTTTGTGTAGCCGCGATTTCAATCGCCGGGAATTGATGTTTTTATACTGATAATTACTTCTCGACTATCACTGGCGTACCAACTGCAACTTTCTCAAATAAAGCCTGTGCGTCCTTATCAAACATTCTGACACAACCGTGAGAAGCGGCCCGCCCGATCGACTCTGGATTCGGAGTACCATGAAAACCAATCACATTCTTACCATCCGTCCAAAACCCGATCCACCTACTCCCCAAAGGATTATCCGGCCCTGCGGGTACAAGTTCTCCCGTCCAAGGATGTTCCCAAACTGGATCTTTGATCATGTGTGTAATTTTAAAATTGCCTGTAGGAGTTTCCCAGCCACCTTTTCCCACAGCAACTGGGAAACTGGCTTGCACCTTATTTTTGCGGTAAACATAGACGCGCCGTTCTCGCAATCTCAACACTAAACGCACTTCCTCAATTGGATTTTCTGGAGCCTTTGGTTCCTGGGGAATATACCGAAATGACTCGCCCAGGGGCGGTAGTTCTGGGACTCCGAGACTCGGCTTTATCTCTGATTTTGGCCGCTGCTGTGCGATCGCACTATTACTTGAATTAGCCACCGATTCGGCAGCAACTTGCTGCTGTAGGGCGATCGACAGCGCGGCTGCACTCAAGCTCAAGACAATTAACTTATTCAATAAAAATTTGCTGTTCACCATTGTTTTGTTAGCTAATATCCTCACCAGCAATTCCTACAAACTTTCTATCTCACTATCCGCAAACTGCACCCGCTTTTTCAGGTTTTCAGATGGCATTATGACTGCCAATTCTGCAACGTTTTTAGTTTCGATTCTACAACTTATAATTTGTAAGTTAACACAAAAATTAGGCAGTAATACCAAAAAAACCGGGTTTTAACACGGCATCGGTGGAGCCCCGCAGGACAGTTTCGTGACAAAATCAGGTTGATGCGTAAATCAAGCACAAAATAATTGAATTTTACCTCCGACTAATTTGATTTTTTAGTAATGGTAGGCTGGCGATCGACAATTCAAACAAGGGCGCTGCTGCATCCGGCAACCACAATCTATGCCTTGGCAGACTTTCCCATCCAGCAGCAACAGTTAGGTTGGCGTAAAAACTGCAACGGTCGATCGAACAAACTTAATATATCACGGTAACTCTCTAGAGATGCGAACTGCTGAACTTGTTGTAAATCAGGAACTTACGATCTAAAATTCAGTCTTTTAATAGTTGTTCGATAATCTTTTTTTGAGATTGTCCTAAATTTCCTACTCCGGGGATTAAACTGGATTAGGTCTAAAGGTTGGGACTTTCGCGCAGCGAAAGCAAACTCGACCCTAAATAGCAGTTAATGTGAGGTTTCAATGCGTTTTCAGAATATCAAATTATTGACAGGTGCAACCCTGTCCGTGCTAATTTCGGCGGTCTCAGTGCATCCTGTAATGGCTAACCCTGCAATTCAAATAGCCCAAACGCAGAGCACCACAACAGCAAACACTCAAACCGTTACCGGTTTTGTCAAAAGTATCGTCGGCGACGTAGTAACAATTCGCGAAGAAAATGCGCCCTACAGGACTCTCAGGATTCAAAGATGCGTCCTGAGAATTATTGCTCTCGTACCAGGAATGAAAGTCAGAGCCTTGGTATCGGGAGATCAGGTACAAAATATCGCCGTGATCGCCAATTATAAGGTAGTATCCACAACGGTTGTTCGTCCGGCAACCCCAGCACCCGCACCGCGTCCGGCCCCTGAACCGCCACCGCGTCCGGCTCCGGCTCCCCGTCCGGCTCCCCGTCCAGCCCCCATGCCCGTTCCCCGTCCGGCTCCGGCTCCTGTGAGAGGACTTTGGTAGAGCTAGGTTTTTAAACGGAATTAAGCCACTGCGCGCGCGGTGGCTTCACTTTTGAAGAGCAGTTAGATTGACACTCAAGCGGGTTAAAACCACTGAGATTCTTAATTCAGCGACTGACCTTTAAGCGCTACGTCATGAAAGGCAATACTCAAACTTTTTAACCGTAGAATCCTACCAATTAACCAGCCTGATTCGCAGCCACTCTCTTTGGGTCTATCTCCAAAAGCGTACTAG
>JAJAYT010000260.1 GCA_026786085.1 Microcoleus sp. CAN_BIN18
CGATCGCCCAGTCCTGTCAAGGTGTGTGCTCAGCTTGCTTTTGAGTGCCAAAAATGCTTGAAATTTGGTAATTTGTAGGGTGTGCACTGCGCACCAGTTGACTTTGATACCATCGAAATGCGTACTGGTTGACTTTTTTAATGCTTTTTGATGCACCCTACAAGATGAGCCGGTGCGCATTGCGCACCCTACAAACTACGATATTTTAGGTGTTTGAGAGACTTTTATCCAAGCTCAGCAGACACCTTGACAGGGTTGGCCTCTGTGGGCATATCTCACTTTTTGAGAACCGCTATATTAAGAAAAACAAAGATATATGTCAGCTTTTAGCGATCGAACGCTAAATTTAGCGCTGCGCCGATTGAATGAGATTGGTCGCGATTTATTAATTCAATCGGACTCATAAAAAAATGCTCAAAGCAGACTCGGACTAAAAAACCAGCAATTCATCGAACCATCAGCAAACAAGCGGCAGCATAAGACGTAGCAAACAGCATTCAAATATGTCATGCTAAGTCAAGAGCGAAATCCAGAAAAAAGTTTCTCGATCGACTTGGAAAGCAGGGTGCAGCGATCGTATACATTTTAAAAAAAGACATCCACAAATTTATGAGTGACTTTACGCAAGGGCTGGATAAAATGCAGCCCGCAGAACAAACACACTGTTTGGGAATCCTGCCAAATCAGCTAGCAGCGACTTCCGACTCAGACAAACTATACAGCTTACTAACAGATTATAATTTTATTGAAGCCAAGCTGTCAGCATCAGGAGTACAGGCGCTAATAGAAGATTACGATTTAGCAACAATTCCCGATATTATCACCTCAGATCAAAAAGCCGACAAACTAAAATTAATCCAAGAAGCAATTCGGCTTTCTGCCCACATTTTAGCCAAAGACCAAACCCAACTAGCCACGCAACTAATTGCCCGGTTGATGCCCTTTGAAATTCCCGAAATTCAAGAACTACTAGCACAAGCAAAACAGCAAAAACAACCCTGGCTGCGGCCTCTAACACCAAGCTTTACCCCTCCTGGCGGGAGATTGTTGCGTACCCTCACCGGACATACAGATTGGGTACAAGCTGTAGCGATCGCCCCCGACGGCAAGCGAGCAGTTTCTGCATCGTCCGACCACACTCTCAAACTTTGGCACTTAGAAACAGGATCAGAACTTTGCACCCTCAAAGGTCATCTTACCTACGTCAATGCTGTAGCTATCACTCCCGACGGCACCAAAATAATTTCCGGTTCTTGGGACAATACGATTAAAATTTGGAATTTAGAAACTGGAACCGAAATATTGACATTTGCCGGCGATACTTTTGCGGTAGAAGCAGTAGCAGTAACTCCCGACGGCAAGCGAGTAATTTCTGGTTCCTGGGACGGCAGCATAAAAGTTTGGAATTTGTCAACAGGGGCAGTAATTTTCAATTTCAAAGGTCACAGTAGTTTTGTGCAGTCCGTAGCAGTAACTCCTGATAGCAAACGATTAATTTCCGGTTCTGGAGACAACAGCATCAAAGTCTGGAATCTAGAAATTGGAAAAGAACTTTTTACTCTGACAGGTCATGAAGATTGGGTAAAAGCTGTAGCAGTTACTCCTGACGGCAAACAAATAATTTCCGGTAGTTATGACGGAACTGTCCAAGTCTGGAGTTTGTCAGAAAAGAAGCAACTTTTTAGATTAGGAAAACACAGTAGTTTCGTTCAAGCTGTGGCCATCAGTCCCGACGGAAAACGGGTAATTTCGGCTTCCGGCGACAAAACCCTAAAAGTTTGGAATCTGGAAACAAAACAAGAACTTTTCACTTTCACCAATCACATCGCGCCAGTAAATGCTGTAGCTGTCACCCCCGATGGCAAGAGGATAGTTTCTGGTTCCTCTGACAAAACTCTGAAAGTTTGGCACTTAGAAATAGGTAAAGAAAATTTATCATTTGCAGGTCACGATGACTGGGTAAATGCTGTAGCAGTGACGGCCGACGGCACGAAAGTGATTTCCGGTTCTGGAGACAACAGTATTAAAGTCTGGAATCTCAAAAATGGACAGGAACTCTTGACTATTCCGGGACATCAAGATTGGGTAAAAGCGATCGCAATTACAGCAGATAGCAAGCGAGTAGTTTCGGGTTCTGGCGACAAAACTGTGAAAGTTTGGGATTTAGAAACTGGCCAGGAAATCTTTAATTTCACGGGTCATACAGACTGGGTGAACTCGGTAGCAGTGACTCCCGACGGAACGATGGCGATTTCGGGTTCGGGAGACAAAACTATTAAAGTTTGGAGTTTAGAAACAGGAGAGGAAATTTTGACGTTTTCAGGTCATGCTGACGGGATAAAAGCTGTGGCAGTTACTCCTGACGGAAAACGGGTAATTTCGGCTTCCGGCGACAAAACTCTGAAGGTTTGGAGTTTGGGGAAAGAAAAGAATATTGTGGCAAATTTATGGAATTTAGCTGTCAAAAATCTAATTTTCACTCTCAAAGGTCATGAGAGTTTTGTGAATGCTGTGGCAGTTACAACGGATGGGAAATGGGCGATTTCAGGCGGGCGGGAAAAGAATCTAAAAGTTTGGGATTTGTCAAGTAGAAAAGAAACTTTTACTTTGGGAGGTCATGCGGATGCGGTAACATCTGTGGCGACTGTGGGAAATAAGGCGATTTCTGTTTCCGATGACAATACTCTGAAAGTTTGGGATTTGTTGAGTCGAAAAGTAGTTGCTAGTTTCAGGGGAGATAGTGCTTTGAAAGCTTGCGCTATTGCACCTGATGGGGTGACAATTGTGGCGGCGGAAGCTTCGGGACAAGTGCATTTTTTGAGGTTGGAAGAGGGAATTGGTCAGTAGTCATTAGTCATTGGTCATTGGTTATTGTGCCGATCGCACTTTTGCTAAACTTGAAAAGTGCGATCGCCCTTTTCCCCAATCTTACAATTGTTCCGGGTCAATGCCCATCGATCGCAGTCTGTCTAACTTAATTCATCTGGATTAATTCCCATTTCTCGCAGGCGTTCCGCCAAAATTTGCGATCGCCGTTGTTCCTCTTCTAAAGCTGTTTCTGCAAGTTCTGCCCGCTGTTCGGCTTGTTCTGTCCGCTGTTCGGCTTGTTCTAGCAGTTGACAAATCTCAACGTAGGAGAAAAATCTAGTTCCATCAGGTTGATAAATTTGCAATTCATCCCCGGATAAATCGAACCGGATGGCTAACCTTGGACTCGCGTAGTTTTCCATAGATGCGATCGCATCCAAGCCGTCTTCTCCCCGCAACCAACCTCTGAGTTGATTGTTAGTAGGATTGTAAATGTAATATTCTTCAACTTGGTGGCGATCGTAAAACAGTAATTTCGTCTCCATTTCATCTTGCGTATTGCTAGGAGAGAGAATCTCAAACACAACTTGCGGTGCAATTCCTGACTCGTTCCACTGCTGATAAGAGCTCCGTCTCCTTTTCGGTGTGCCGAAGACAACCATCACATCGGGGGCATTAACAATATTCGGTCTTCCCTGAACTGGATACCAAAACAAATCGCCCGCTACAAATACATTCTCGTCATTAGCATACATCCATTCTAGATTTTGCTGAATGACTAGAATCCAGCGAAACTGATCGGTATTGTTTGCCATTGGTTTACCGTCGCTTTCGGGGTAGATAATCTGTTGCTGAGTTGGGACTGGGATTTGAGTTACCATAACTGTTGTCCGGGGTTGGGGACTGTTTGATTTGATTTTAGTTGTTTCGGAAGGGTGGGAAGTGCGATTCCCTACGGGATAGCTACGCTTCACGACTTTTCAACGAATTTCTGCGGTTCGTTAAAAAAATCTCATCCACAAAAGAGCATATCAAAAGCAGGGCAGACACCGCCCGCCCTACCAAACTAATGCCTCTGCAATTTCACCCCACGTATAGAATAGTCCAAAAGCTCGATCGGGTGCATCAACGTAACTTGCTTTCCCTGCAACTCCAAATGCTTCTTAATTTGCAAAGAACAACCAGGATTAGAAGAAGCAATCAACTCGGCCCCCGTATTCAGCAAATTCTCCACCTTTTGGACGCCCAACTCATCCGCAATTTCCGGCTGAAGCATATTGTAAACCCCAGCACTCCCGCAGCACAAAGCCGCATCCAGAGGCTCTTTTAACTTCACCCCCGGAATTTGTTGCAACAACTGACGCGGCTGCAAACTAATCTTTTGTCCGTGCA
>JAJAYT010000261.1 GCA_026786085.1 Microcoleus sp. CAN_BIN18
CCAATCCCCACCACCGTTATCAACTCCAGCAAAATCGGCCCCGGCGATAAATTAGCAGTTCCCTGAGCAAAAGCAGCCAGAAATCCAAACGCCACAACCGCCATTCCGTCATTAAACAAACTTTCGCCTTCCATCAAAGTGCTGAGACGCTTCTCAACCCCCAACTCCCGAAACAAAGCCGTCACCGAAACCGGATCGGTAGCTGAAAGGGTAGCCCCAATCATCAGCGCAGTTCCCAAAGAAAGACCTGCCAATTGATTCAAACCAATTGCCACACCCGCAATCGAAATCAGCACACCGAAAACAGCATAAAGACAAATAGGAATTAAATCCTGTTTCAAACTCGACCACTTCAAATTCCAAGCAGCTTCAAAGAGCAGCGGCGGCAGAAAAATCAACAGAATCAATTCAGGCGAAAGATTCACCAATCGTACATCGACCAAAGCCAGCCCAGATCCTACAATCACCAGCAGCAGCGTATAGGGAATTCGATGCAACCAACTAACAATTTGTGGCAGAGTTGCCACACTCAAAGAAACTGAAAGCACCAGCAAAAATTGCTTCAGATTGTCTTCGATTCCCACTTCTTGTAGACTCGTTTCTATCATTTTAAAAATTTCCTATTTGTAATTATCGGATTGCATAGACAGATTGGTTGGTAGTGCGGACTTTAGTCCGCGACAAGACAGCGGACTGAAGTCCGCACTACGAACCGTCTTTTCGACACCAGTGTTAAAAACATTCAGCGTGTCACTTCTCCTTCAACTGCATCCTGCTGAACAGATGGTGAGAAATTTTTGGGCAGTTTTTTGAGAACTGTTTTCAACTCGACAATTGGTTGAGTTGCAGTTTCAGTTTTAGTAGTATAGCGATCGGGCTCAATTTGCCATTTTGTTTGCAAATAAGTGCGAACCGCCACCGATCGCCCGATCGCCGGTGCTCCAACTTCCGAGGGCGCTTGACCGGAACTCATTTCAATCTGCAATTTAGGATTTTGCTGTACCGTCTTACCCAGTCGATCAAGTAATTGAGTTTGATTTGGCGGAATTTGAGCTTGATTTAACGCAAAAGTAACCGTTGCAGCAACCGGCGCAATCCGATTGAAATTGACCTCCGCTGTCGGGTAATTTAATTGACTGCGGATATCCTTAACCAGCAGCGCTTGTCCGTCGCGATCGAGATCCCGCGAACTAAAGTAAGAAATCTGAATCCTTAACGGCGTCACCGGGCTAGTAATCGCCTGATAACTCATCAATTGAGCCGGCAGAGGCAAAATCAGGGAATCGAGGGCCGACTCCACAGCGGTCAAAAAACTCGATTGCAACTCCGCAACCGTCGGAGGAGGCTCCGGCTTGATTGTTGTTTCAGAAACCTTTGTTGCTAACAGCTCGTTAGAAGCTATAGGAATTTGAATCAGATTCAGAGCAATTGACTCCAACGGCCTCCCGAGTTTCGCTGACAGCAATTGCTTGTATTGCTCTCGTTCGGTTTTGGTGTAGACTTGGCCAGTAACCACCTGAAGTTGGGCAACCAATTTACGATCTTGTTCTCGAAACGAAAGTTGACTGATGTACGATCGCACCTTGCCATCAGCAAACTTACCAAAGTTTTTTTGCCAAATGTCTGTGGCGCTATTACGCAGTTGATTTTCTTGCTGCTTGCGAGAGATTTCGTCGCGAAGTTGATTGTAAGATTGATACAGAGGAATCGAAGTCAATGAAATAGTCATCAAAATCAGCAGCAGGCGACTTGGCAAACTGCCGATGTGCTTCAATCGCTCCGACGCAGGAATTCGATCGACCAACGACTGCATCCAAATGCTTTCTCCATCGCTTTCCCGCCACGCACGCACCCGCTGGCGCACGGGAAAGCTATCAATGTGCAGAAGCAAAAACACCACCATCGCCATAAACGTAATAGCGACTAAATTCGTAAAAAACAGCAGTCCTCCCCCCTGCGCCACCGCCAACCCGCTCCCAGGACTCACACTCACCGCCGTCGCAATACCATAACCCACAACACAAAGCGGCGGCATCAGCGCCACTGCGATCGAAACCCCCGGAATAGACGTAACAACCCCCTTAGCCTCCTTGCAAATAGCCACCGCCCCCACAGCCCCAGAAAACAGCGCAATCACTAAATCCAGCAAATTTGGCTGAGTTCTCGCCAGAATTTCGTCGGTCATTTCCTGAAATGGCAAAATCAATACCAACACAACCGCAAAGGAAATAGCCAGCCCGCAGCTCAAAATTAAATTAACAACAGCCCGCAGCGCCAAAATCGCATCCCCAGCAGCCAAAGCCAGCCCGTTTGCCAAAATACTCCCCATTAAAGGTGAAATCAGCATCGCGCCAATAATGACGGCCGGACTATTCAACACCAGTCCCAGGGTGGCGATTCCAGCAGAAAACAAAACTTGAATCCAATAGCTGGCATCTGTCAGCGTCACTGACTGAGCAATGTCCAAATAGACTTGTTCTTTGCGAACAGTGCTCACCCCTAAATTGTGAGCAAACCAGCGTCTCAACCGAGGGAACTGCGCTAATATCTTTAGGCGCTGCATTACATATATCCTGAGAAAGAACTGGTAGTTTTTCAGCGCTTAGGACGGCTGATGCCTGTCTTTGTTGCAGACGGGTGGCCAGAAACCGGGTTTTTTTACACAAATATTTCGTTTTCACTCACAGATTAGGTCAAAAACCCGGTTTCTTTGGTCTGGATGCGTAAGTCCTGCGATCTATAAATGCCGTGATTATTGCCCAACTGCTAACCCGATTAATTCGTGAATCACTAATTAGCTGAACCTAGAATTAAACCCGATCGCGCCGGCAGACTCAATGCTAACTTCCGAGTTTTTCCCTCACCTTCCCAAACAAACTCACCCTTGCCAAACAGCAATTTATCGTGAATAAATTTCAAACTGGGAGTCTCAAAACTCACCTTTACCTCTTGAGTTGCCACATTCACCGCCACAATTATTTCCTCATCCCCCAAAATTCGGGCAAAAACGTAAACCGTGCCTTCAGCAAACAGAATTTGGTAAGTCCCAGTGCGGAGGGCGGCGTATTTGTGGCGCAAAGCTATCAACTGTTTGTGATAATCTAAAACATCAAGTTCCCAGTGAGCTTCTAAGGGAAAACTACGGCGAGAATCGGGATCGAGAGCACCGGGTAAACCAACTTCATCACCGTAATAAATGCTGGGAGCTCCGGGATAAGTTAACAGCAGCAAAGTCGCAATTTCGACACTAGCTCGATCGTCTCCAGCAATTGACAGCAACCTCGCAGTATCGTGACTGGCCAACAAATTTAGTTGAGTTAGCTGTATTTCCCACGGATATAATTCCAAAACTTCCTGAATCTTCTCCCCGTACTGCTTGGCAAACAGCGCCGGATAGGGATAATAAGAACGACCTTCTAATTGGTTCAGATCCACTCGATCGCCCGCAGCAAAAGCAATAGTCGGGGCCGCAAACAGATAATTCATCACTCCGTCAAATTGACTGCCATCGAGCCATTCTCTGGCATCTTCCCAGACTTCGCCGACAATGTAAGCTTCGGGATTAACAGCTTTCACTCTGTCTCGAAATTCCTGCCAAAATCCCTCTGTTTTAATTTCAAAAGGAACGTCCAGCCGCCAGCCGTCAACGCCGAATTTAATCCAATATTCGGCGATTTCCATAATGTATTCTCGCACTTCTGGATTGTCGTGATTGAACACGGGCAGCGCTCGATTGCCGTCCCAACCGGCATAATTAGCAGGAAAATTGCCGTCGTAGGCGGATAGCGGCCAGCCTTCTATTTTAAACCAATCGAGCCAAGGAGAATGGGGGCCGTTTTCCAGGATGTCGTGGAAGAAGAAAAAGCCGCGGCTGGCATGGTTGAATACGCCGTCTAGGACAATTTTGATATTGCGATCGTGGGCTGCGTCTAGAAGTTCTTTAAAAGCTGGATTGCCGCCCAACATCGGATCTACTTGATAGTAGTCGTGGGTGTGGTAGCGGTGGTTGCTGGCCGACTGAAATATCGGGGTGAAATAAATTGCGTTAATGCCTAAATCTTGCAAGTAATCTAGCTGTTCCATAACGCCCCACAAGTCGCCGCCTTTGTAGCCTTGCAGGGTGGGGGATTCGTGCCATTCTTCCCACATGAAGTTTTGCAGGAGGCGTTTGCGGGGCTGTTTGCTTTTTGCGAAGCGATCGGGGAATATTTGGTAGAATACGGCGTGTTTAACCCAGTCAGGCGTTTGAATTTGCATACACTTTTCCTAGCTTTTACGGCTTAGGGTACAGTATCAGAGGTTTCTAGCGGATCTAGCTTTTGGTAGAGAATAGACACGGCTTGTCAAGTTTTGTCGATCGACCGATCGCCAAATATCACACAAATTTGCAGTCTATCCAAAATTTAAAACAGATTCTACCCTATAACTCGATCGTCCCGACGGGTGGCGCTTCCTGAGTGCTGTGGAGTTGGACTCGCCTCTGAGAAGAGGAACGCCAGCAAAAACAACGGGATCAAACTCAAGCATAACAAGAGCGCTCTTGACAAAGTGCGATCGGTCTACAACAAAAACAATAAGCGCGATCGAGGCTCGATCGAGAAATTGACAGAAGGGAGAATTAACCCAGACAACTTGTAATTAACAACCAAAACCCCGAACCTTATTCTTTCATTAAACTGCCCTTATTTATTGATGAGTATTTCAACTCACAACTTAAAACTTTTTTAAATATCCATTATTGATTGATGAGTATTTTAACTCAAAACTTCAAACTCATAACACCAGTCCCGGACGCACTCCAACTTTCATAAACCGAGTTTTTTAACTCTTGTCGAGGGTTTGAACGAAGTATTTGGATTAAACAACCCGGTTTCTGCGCCAGCGACTGAACTCATCGCTCAAAACTTCCTCCTTCCCCCCCTTGTCAAGATGCCCTCACCATCGGACACTGGACTTGAAGAGTTCATAGATCCTAGGGAGAAAGTTCCTTGAAAAGAGTCTTAGCCATCATCCTCGGTGGCGGTGTCGGCACCCGCCTTTACCCCCTAACCAAACTGCGAGCCAAACCCGCAGTTCCCCTCGCAGGCAAATATCGCCTCATCGATATTCCTGTCAGCAATTGCATCAATTCCGAAATAGTCAAAATCTACGTCCTCACCCAGTTCAACTCGGCATCCCTGAACCGCCACATCTCTCGTACCTACCAGTTTTCTGGATTTACCGAGGGATTTGTCGAAGTGCTCGCCGCCCAGCAAACTCAGGAAAACCCCAACTGGTTTCAAGGGACAGCCGACGCAGTTCGCCAATATCTCTCGCTGCTAGAACAGTGGGATGTTGACGAATACTTGATTCTTTCAGGCGACCACCTCTACCGCATGGACTACCAGAAGTTTGTGGAGAGACACCGCCAAACCAATGCCGATATCACCCTCTCGGTTTTGCCAATGGACGAGAAGCGGGCCTCGGATTTTGGTTTGACAAAAATCGACGACAACGGCCGCATTACTTCTTTCAGCGAAAAGCCAAAAGGCGATGCGCTCAAACAAATGCAGGTGGATACTACTAAACTGGGACTGACAGCGCAGCAGGCTCAAGAAAATCCTTACATTGCTTCGATGGGGATTTATGTCTTCAAAAAAGAAGTTTTGATTAAACTCCTGAAAGAATCTCCAAACCAAACTGATTTTGGTAAAGAGATTATTCCGAATTCTTCAAAAAATCATAACGTTCAAGCTTATTTGTTTGACGATTACTGGGAAGATATCGGAACCATTGAGGCTTTTTACGATGCTAACTTGGCGCTGACAAAACAGCCTAAGCCTCCTTTCAGTTTCTACGATGAAAAGGCGCCGATTTACACTCGCCCGCGTTTCTTGCCGCCAACTAAGCTTTTAGATACTCACGTGACTGAATCGATTATTGCTGAAGGCTGCATTCTCAAGCAGTGCCGCATCGACCATTCTGTGTTGGGAGTTCGATCGCGCATTGAAGCTGGATGTACGATTCAAGATACTCTGGTTATGGGTGCTGACTTCTACGAACCAGACGCTGAAAGGCATTCAAATTTGGATCACGGCGGCGTCGCCCTCGGTATCGGTGCAGATACTACAATTCGTCGCGCGATTGTGGATAAAAATGCTCGCATCGGCCGCAATGTTCAAATCATTAATAAAGACAGAGTGGAAGAAGCTAACCGCGAAAATCAAGGTTTTTACATCCGCAGCGGCATTGTCGTAGTCCTGAAAAATGCCACGATTCCTGATGGAATTATCATTTAGTTATTAGTCATTAGTCATTAGTTGTCAGTCATTAGTTTTTTAAGTTAAAATCTGTTACCTGCCGGAAAGTGACTGATGATAAATAACTAAATTAGTGACAGATTACCAATGACCGATGACTGGTGACTGATGACGAAATTAATTATTTTTTTAGTGCATTATTAATGGCAACTGCTAATGCAAGGTTGTCGAAATGCTTGCAGGGTAAGAGCACCGAGCATTAATATGGCACAGTCTCTGTTACCGCCTGTTGTGAGACAGATATGTTCGATCGCCTGCGTCGGGCGAATAGCTTCTGATTCTGGTATTTGCGATCGTAGCATGACTGACAAATGCGCTGCCCGTTTCTGAGTACAACACAACTCTCGGAACTATCTTTCCAATCGTCGCAGCAGCCGCAAGGCCAACTTAGCAAATAATTCATCACGTTAGCACCCTGGTAGCGTTAATAACTTATTGAGCTACCATCCTATCTTAATTTTTTTAAATGTGTGTGTTCTAGTTAACAAAGTAATGAAAAAATTTTGTGATGTTTTGTTGACTTAAATCTATGAAGAGGCTGTAAAAACAAGATTGTATAGCACCGATCTGGGGTGAGGTAAAAATATCTGGAAAGATTGTGGAATTACTGCGCACTTTAAGGTATAATATCGTCACAATTAAGGCAGATTCGACCGGACTTGCTGATGAGAAGTGCTAGGATTTGCATTTGGTGAAAAGCTAGAGAAAGAAAAGTTTGATCGCACATTCAGAAAAAAAGAGCAAAAAAAGGTATCCGCTCAATAAATCGGGGGAAATCGCTCACTGACGAGCCTCAAACATCGCAAAATCGTTCCCAACACGGTAGTCTACCCCGATTTATTGAGCGGATACAAAAAAAGATCGATCGTCCGCACCAGTCAACCCTCAAGAGAGCTCGCGCCAACAACCGCAGCAGCTATCCCCGGCTCGCCTGAACGCCCGCCGCACTCTCATGTGCTCTCGCAGCCACGCCAAAATCGCGAAGACACACAACTCGTCAAAATCTCCAACAGCAGCGGGGTGCGGAAATTGCGATGTCCCGCAAAGCAACAACCGAACTCGATCGACTCCAAACCTTTGATAACCTATAATTTGAAGAAGGAAGAAGGAAGAAGGAAGAAGGAAGAAGTGCAATGCGAGAACCTCCTCACTGTCGGGTACGGTTGCTATAATTCGCCATCCTGCTAATTTGGGATTTATTCTTTCTAACAACCAACAACTAACAACTAACAACTAACAACTAACAACTAATAACTAATAAAGAGGAATTGCTGAATGGCTGCAACAGATTTTAAAGACTATTACGCTATTTTGGGACTCAACAAAACCACCAGCGCTGACGAAATTAAAAAAACTTTCCGCAAACTAGCCCGAAAATATCACCCGGACATGAACCCAGGGAACAAAGAAGCCGAAGCTCGTTTTAAAGAAGTTAACGAAGCTTACGAAGTGCTCTCAGACCCAGAAAAACGCAAAAAATATGACCAATACGGTCAATATTGGAAGCAAGCGGCGACAACTCCCGGCGGATGGCCAGGCGGGGGCGGTAATGCGGTAGATTTTGGCGGGGTTGACTTCAGCGAGTACGGCAGTTTTGACGAATTTATCAATGCCTTGCTTGGGCGCGCAGCCAGTAACAGTGGAGGTAATGGCCGCAATGGCCAGTGGAATTACAATAACTACCGCACTGGCGGTGGTGGCGGATTTGAAGATTTCCCGGGGTATGAAAACCGCAACCCAGGAACCTCTCGCGACACTGAGGTGACGATTTCCCTGACTCTGGGAGAAGCATTTCGAGGCACTTCTAAACGAGTCGCCACGGGGGAAGTTTCGATTCCTGCGGGAGTGAAAACGGGCAGCAAAATTCGGGTAAAAGGCAAAGGCCAAGTTGACCCGTATACAAAGCAGCAGGGAGATTTGTACCTAAAATTAGAAGTTTTGCCTCACGCTTTCTTCCAGTTTGACGGAGAGAATTTGGTTTGCGAAGTGCCGATAACTCCCGACGAAGCGGTGTTGGGAGCTTTAATTGAAGTGCCGGCGCCTGAAGGTATGATAACTGTAAAATTTCCGGCGGGGATGCGATCGGGCCAATCTTTGCGGTTGCGGGGCAAAGGATGGCCGAAACCGAAGAAAGATGAACGGACTGATTTGTTGGTCAAAATTGCGATCGTACCACCGAAAGAACTCACTGCCGAGGAACGAGGGTTTTACGAGAAAATCAAAGCAAATCGCACTTTTACTCCCCGGAATACTCTCAATCAGATGGTGATTTAATCTTAATCATGATGGCAAAATACTCGCAAATTGTTAAGGGTTGTGGGGAGTATATCAACTCAGACAGGTTGCCAAAAAAGCTGGCTTTCTGCCTGCTACGATCAACCCCATACTTTCAGATTGTTGACAGGAGTATAAATTAAGTTTTTGGTGGACGGAAGTGTCAACTTAACTCGATCGGATGATCTAGATAGGCAATAGCTATATCCCAAAAAAATGAATACTCGCTAGCTAGAATAATCGATGATTGCAAAGTAGTACCGAGTTATCTGAGTTTGGGTATTATTTACAATAAATCAACACATACTGTACTTTTTGTGCTGTAATTGATGTTGGCAGTCAGAGCGTAGAGTTTTGAACCCACATTCCGCACCCCAACTGTCACATAGGGTGTGGGTGGACTGAATCTACCCCAACAATGGTGATAACTGCAAGATATCTTCAGTATAAATGCTTAAAAGAGTGGCATTCGAGACACGAGTTTACATTTA
>JAJAYT010000262.1 GCA_026786085.1 Microcoleus sp. CAN_BIN18
TAAATGGGCGAGATACCTTTTCACAATTTTGGGGAAGTTAGAAAATAGCATTTTAGTTGATTTTTAATATTTTATAGCTCTGTCATTATACATTTGTTTGCCAATCCTGGCAATCTTTTTCTATCATTCAACACTTCTGGCTTTTATCGTTGGCATTTTTATCTTGATTGGCTGCGGTTTATTCCAACAAGCAACAGGTCAAGTTTTGCCCACATTAGAAAATATTCCAGCTAAGGAACCTTTGGGATTATTTCTGATCGCGCGCGCTTTTGCGGCGGGCTGTACAGCTCTGACTGGAGTTGAAGCCATCTCCGATGGGGTGTTGGCTTTTAAGCCTCCTGAATGGAAGAATGCGCGCTTAACTTTAACTTATTTGGGCGGAATTCTGGGAGTAATGTTTTTGGGAATTAGTTACTTGGCTCATGTTTATCATGTGATTCCTAGAGAAAATGAAACGCTGCTTTCTGTGTTCGGAAAACAGATTGTTGGCGACGGAATATTTTATTACTATTTGCAGATCGCAACTCTGTTGATTTTGCTGTTGGCTGCGAATACGAGTTATGCGGATTTTCCGCGACTTTGTTATTTTTTGGCGCGGGACGGGTTTTTACCGAGGCAGTTGTCGCTGTTGGGCGATCGACTGGTTTATTCTAATGGCATAACTCTGCTCAGTCTCTGTGCTGCTATTTTAATTGTCATCTTCCGAGGCGATACCACGGCAGTAATTCCGCTATATGCAGTTGGGGTTTTTACTTCTTTTACTTTATCTCAATCGGGAATGGTAATTCACTGGTTTAAAGAGCGAGGTAAAGGTTGGCAAGCTAGTGCTGTGATGAACGGTATTGGTGCAGTGGCAACCACGGGAGTTTTGGCTGTAATTGTCGCTACCAAATTCTTTTTGGGTGCTTGGGTTGTTGTAGTAACTATTCCGATCGTAGTCAGCCTCTTTTTAGCTATTAACCGACACTATCGCTATGTAGCGGCTCGCTTGAGCATTCAGGGAATAGAACCTATATCTTATCCTCCTAGACCTAAAGTTAAGAAGGTGAAACATCCGGCAGTTGTATTAGTCGGGCAGTTGCACCGGGGAACTTTCGATGCTCTAGACTATGCTCGTTTAATTGCTGATGAAGTTGTAGCGGTTCATGTTGATATTGGTTTGACCGATCGCGCAAAATTGCAAGCAGCTTGGCAAGATTTGCAATCTGACATTCCTTTGGAAATTCTGGAATCGCCTTACCGCTCTGTTGGCGAGGCGTTGACTCACTTTTTGACTTTGTTTGAAGAACAACGTCCGGGAGTATTCTTAACGCTGATTATTCCGGCTTTTGTGACGCGAAATTGGTGGGAGGGACTGCTGCACAATCAAACTGCTTTCTTTTTGAAGGCGGCTTTGCTAGCAAAAAAGAGTCGGGTTGTCACAACGGTGCGCTATTTTCTTTGACATACTCACCGACCTCTTCGGTGATTCTTGACGCTTCGCTTACTGACGCGACCAAAGCCGTCTTATTCTTTCTCTGCGTCCGTTTTGAATCGAAGCAGCACCGGCGGCGTACAAGCCGATTCAACCGGTGATTGACGTACAAGTTGAGGCGCAAATGGTGGGGATAGTCGCTAAAATGAAGCCAGTGTTAACGTTTAAAGAAGACGCTCGCGGTTGAAACCGCGTCTTGTCAAACAAAACCCGGATGGTGCGCGGGTTAAAGAGCAGGCGGTTGAAATTACGTTGTTTTCTTTACACCGCGTCGGCGGACTACCCTTCGGGAAGGCTAACGCCTACGTTTTTCTAGGCGCGGTTTCAACCGTACGTCTTATCTTGTCCAATTATCCCCGTCCTCAATTGTCACCAAATCCATCAAAACCTGTCCATCCCCTGAAGCGGCTGCTAAAGTACGGACGCCGCTACCGCCTGAAAACTTGGCTGGCTAGTATCTGTTCATTTTTGAATAAATTATTCGATTTAGCGCCGCCAGCATTAATCGGGATTGCTGTTGATGTGGTGGTGAAAAATCAAGATTCTATCCTGGCTCAATGGGGCATAAAAGATGTCTTTTGGCAACTGGCAATTATCACTCTTGTGAGCGCGATTGTTTGGGCCCTGGAATCTATTTTTGAATATGCCTATGGTTATTTGTGGCGCAATTTGGCTCAGGATATTGAACACGATTTGCGTTTGGAAGCTTACAGCCATTTACAAGAATTAGAATTAGCTTATTTTGAAGAACGCAGTACGGGCGGTTTGATTTCTATTCTCAATGATGATATCAATCAACTTGAACGTTTTTTGGATGGCGGCGCTAATGAGGTGATTCAGGTAATTACAACGGTGATCGTGATTGGTGCGGCTTTTTTTGCGGCATCTCCTGCTATTGCTGTCCTATCAATGCTGCCGATTCCTTTTATTATTTGGGGCTCGATCGCCTTTCAGAACCGCCTCGCTCCTCTCTATGCGGATGTGCGGGAAAAGGTGAGTTTTCTGAACGGGCAATTGTCGAATAATTTGAGCGGTATTACTACTATTAAAAGTTTTACTTCTGAGGATTACGAGACTCAGCGCATTGAAACCCAAAGCCAAGCTTATCGCCAAAGTAACCGACGGGCGATCGCACTTTCGGCTGCTTTTATTCCGCTGATTCGGGTGGTGATTTTCTTGGGGTTTATTGCAACGCTATTTCTGGGCGGCTTGCAGGTGGTAGCGGGCCAGTTGTCGGTGGGGACTTACAGCGTTTTGGTGTTTTTGACTCAGCGCTTGCTGTGGCCTCTGACTCGCTTGGGTGATACTATGGATAGCTACCAGCGGGCAATGGCTTCTACTAATCGGGTGATGAATTTGTTGGATACGCCGATCGCCATTCGCACCGGTGATATTCGGCTACCAGTTAGTTCGATTAAGGGTGAACTGAAATTTAAAAATGTGACGTTTTATTATAATCAAAGAAAACCGATTTTGCAGTATTTTTCGCTGACTCTGGCGGCGGGGAAAACTACTGCGATTGTTGGCGCGACTGGTTCGGGAAAAAGTACACTGGTAAAACTCATTTTGAGGCTGTATGAGGTACAGTATGGCCAGATTTATCTCGATGGTATAGAATTAACTAATCTGAATTTAAAAGATTTGCGGAGAGCGATCGGATTGGTGAGTCAAGATGTGTTTTTGTTTCACGGTACGGTTGCTGAAAATATTGCTTACGGCAGTTTTGAGGCTAGCAATCGAGAGATCGTAAATGCTGCTAAAATTGCGGAGGCTGACGAGTTTATCGCGCAATTGCCGGATGGTTACGAGACTATTGTAGGGGAACGCGGTCAAAAATTGTCGGGGGGACAGCGGCAGCGCATTGCTATTGCGAGGGCTGTTTTGAAGAATCCGCCGATTTTGATTCTAGATGAAGCTACTTCAGCGGTGGATAACGAGACGGAGGCGGCAATTCAGCGATCGCTGGAACGAATTACCAAGAATCGTACTACAATTGCGATCGCCCACCGTCTCTCTACTGTCCGCAATGCCGATTGCATTTTTGTCATGGAAGAGGGGCGAGTGGTAGAATCGGGGCAGCACGAACAACTTATCGAGTACGATGGAGTTTATGCGTCGCTCTGGCGCGTGCAATCTGGTATAAAATAGAAACGCAGCGCTTTTGGGTTAAATTTGGTAATGGGTAATGGGTAATTTGAAACCTAACTGCTAACACCTAACTAATGACCAATGACCAATGACCAATGACTAATGACCAATGACTTCACAATATTAGTTTATACAAGCAAAGAGAGAAAATGTTTTTATTTGGTGGCCCTGACTCAGAACAAAAAAATCAAAATAACTGGCGCCGCAAGTTAGATAAATTTGTCGCAGCAAATAAACAAGAATTGGCGGCTTTAGCTTGGGGACTATTTCAGGAAAGGGGAGACGAAAGCGACGATATTTTGGGCATTGATATTGCAGGAACGCCACGCTTCGTGTACTGTAAAAAAGATGCTGTAGAAGAGTTAAACCGTAAAGTTAAAAGTCATATTCAGGAAATTTTAGGAGTGCTGAACGCTCACAAACCCGAGAAAGAGGTGGCGATTTTGGCGATCGGCGAAGGTGAAATTAAGCTGATTTTGTTTGAAATTGACCCCGCACCTCCTGATTGTTTTGAAATTGCAGCAGCGGATGTCGATACATTGATCGATCGCCTAGAAAAGCAAATGGCTGAATATATTAAAGGATAAATTCTATCAAATCCGGTAAAAAAATGCTAATTAAGTTCGTAGTGGGGACTTTAGTCCTCATTTTCGGAGGACTAAAGTCCTCACTACGAACCCATTTTGTTGTGTTGGATATCAAAATAACCAGCAGTTAAAATAACCGACGGGCGGCACATCGTCGGTTAAAATTTGAGCTTTGTCTAAATTAGGTATAATTTGAGCTAATTCTGAACCTATTTTCACATCAAGAGCTCTATCTGTCAAAGAAAACGAAAATTCATGCCCATCTTGCAAATATTTTGCTCTCGCAAGAATCTCGTCTTTCTCTAAAATAGGGCTGTTACTACCAATTAAAACACTATTAATATCCTTCCAAGGGCAGACGCATACCTGGGAAAACACACTTTGAAAAGTCTTAACTTTTTGGGCATAAAACTCATCTCTTTGCAGCAGGTTTACTAGCACAACTCCTGCGGTTGACAAGTGTTTTTTGCAAAGTTCATAAAATTCTTTGGTTGCCAGCCGGTGCGGAAAGTAGCCGTTGCCAAAAAACACGTCGGTCATAATTATATCATACTTAATCTCGGGATTTTGCTGCTCTAGGTATTCTCTCCCATCCTGGATTGCGACGGTTAGTCTGTCGTCAAACTGCACTCCAAAACACTGTATGGCTGCTGAAATTGCGATCGCATCTACATCAGCACATTCAACAACAGTTTCCGGCAAATAATGGTGCAAAACCAACGGAATTCTGCCGCCGCCAAACCCAGCTATATAGACTTTTTTAGGTTGATTTTGCCAGGCCAAACCCAACATCATCGCTTGGGTATATTCTGAAACTAAATGTAGAGGATTGTTGAGGGAAAACACAGATTGCAATAAATCTGTATGCAAATTAAGTTTTTCCACTAAAGAAAACTTAATTTGACCTCGATCTTTTCTAACTACAACATACTGAGA
>JAJAYT010000263.1 GCA_026786085.1 Microcoleus sp. CAN_BIN18
ACCATTATGCGTACAGGATTGTGAAGCTTGAAATGGTAATTGTCCCATTGAAAGTACATTACAAAAGTACACAAGAGTCAAACAATCCCAAGGCGGTAATGGAAAGATTCACGGTGGTTAAAACCACCCGCGTTGTTTTCCTCTCAGGTCTAAAGACTCTGAGTTTCCCACTTACCGAGTATTTTTTATGAAATTGGCTTATTGGATGTACGCAGGCCCAGCCCACATCGGCACTTTGCGCGTTGCGACTTCCTTCAAAAACGTCCACGCAATCATGCACGCACCGATTGGAGACGACTATTTTAACGTCATGCGCTCCATGTTGGAGAGGGAACGGGATTTCACGCCTGTAACTACCAGCGTCGTTGACAGACACGTACTGGCGCGGGGCTCGCAGGAACGGGTGGTGGACAACATCACGCGCAAAGACAGAGAAGAGCACCCAGATTTAATTGTGTTGACTCCGACTTGCACCTCCAGCATTCTACAAGAAGACTTGGAAAACTTCGTGGAGCGAGCTCAATTGGATGCCAAAGGCGACGTGTTGCTAGCCGATGTCAACCATTACCGGGTTAACGAACTCGAAGCTGCCGATCGTACTTTGGATCAAATCGTCCAATTTTATATCAACAAAGCCCGCAAAAAAGGTGATTTAGTAGAAGCCAAAAGCGAAAAACCATCGGTGAATATCATCGGAATGTCTACGCTGGGTTTCCACAACCAGCACGACTGTACTGAGTTGAAACGTTTGATGGCAGATTTGGGAATCGAAGTCAACGAAGTTATTCCCCAAGGTGCTTCGGTTCATAACTTAAAAAGATTGCCGCGGGCTTGGTTTAACCTGGTGCCTTATCGGGAATTGGGAATGATGACTGGAAACTATTTGCAAAAAGAATTCGGCACGCCGATGGTGGATATTACGCCAATGGGTGTGGTAGAAACTGCGCGTTGTATTCGTAAAATTCAGCAAGTTTTGAACGCTCAAGGTGCTGATGTTGATTACGAAAATTTTATTGACCAACAAACTCGATTTGTGTCGCAGGCTGCTTGGTTCTCAAGGTCGATCGACTGCCAAAACTTAACCGGCAAAAAAGCCGTCGTATTTGGCGATAATACGCACGCTGCGGCTATGACGAAGATTTTGGCTCGCGAGATGGGAATCCACGTTGTGTGGGCAGGAACCTACTGCAAACACGATGCTGATTGGTTCCGGGAAGAGGTGAAAGGGTATTGTGATGAAGTGCTGGTGACGGAGGATCACGGGGCGATCGGGGATGCGATCGCCAAAGCAGAACCTTCGGCGATTTTCGGCACGCAAATGGAACGCCATGTGGGTAAAAGGCTTGATATTCCGTGCGGTGTGATTGCTGCGCCGATTCACGTGCAAAATTTCCCGATCGGCTACAAACCATTTTTGGGTTATGAAGGCACGAATCAGTGCGTAGATTTGGTCTACAATTCCTTTACTTTGGGAATGGAAGATCACCTGCTGGAAATCTTCGGCGGCCACGATACGAAGGAAGTGATTCACAAAGGTATTTCGGCTGATTCTGATATGAATTGGACGAAAGACGGACAAGCTGAGTTGAATAAAATCCCTGGTTTTGTGCGCGGTAAGGTGAAGCGGAATACTGAGAAGTTTGCTCGTGAGCGCGGTATTGCTTTAATTAATGCTGAGGTGTTGTACGCGGCCAAGGAATCTGTCGGGGCGTAGTTTGGATTGCGGTAAGGGCATCTCTTGTGGATGCCCTTGCCGATCTATAAAATCTTGGACAGATCTCTTTCAACCCTTAATTTTGGAATTACTTCAGTGATATCGAAACAACGCGGATGCTGCCCAAATTTTCATCAAGTTTTAACTTCACTTTAAAACTACCTTTTTTTCACCCAGAGGAATTTCGACATAATAATCTCTTGCCAACTCAGCCCCATAAGCAATGCAAGCCAAAACATCTTCTCGTTCAATTCCCGGATATTCCTCAAGCAATTCTTCCAAAGTCATGCCGCTAGCGAGAAAGTCAAGAATCAGAGAAACCCAGATGCGATGGCCGCGAATACAGGGTTTGCCAAAGCAGATATTCGAGTCGATTGAGATGCGAGACAGTAAATTATTTTGAGTCATGTCTTTTCAATTAAATATTAATTAGTTCTTGATTTTTTATTGATGATGCTTTGACGACTAAGACTCCACCCACATAATGAACGTCGCACTCTTCATCCATATTTGCTGGTTGGCTGTTGCCAGTTTCATCGGGCGGCGAAGCTACTTCCTGCTTTCTCCGCTGCCATAACAGGAAATCAGCAAAGTTGAGGATTTCTTGCAGTTCGATTTCAGAGAAATTTTTCAGTTTGTCAACAATTTGTTCTTGCAGAGGTATCACGGCTATTTTTTCCTTGCTTAAGACAACCGCTAGATTCAGTTTAACACGAGCTCGGAGCGATCGCCTTTCTCAAACCAAGCGCGATCGATCGCCCTTTTCCAACAAGCGTGCGATCGCACTTATAGTTAGTTCGTAGGGTGCGTCGCCACCCAAAATCTCTGACTTGCATATCGATAATCTTAGTCCTGGACGCAGAAACCGGGTTTTTTACGAAAATATTGGCTCGTAGCCTTTAACATCGGTAAAAAACCCGGTTTCTTTGGTTTGATGTGTAAGTCCTGAATCTAATAGCGACGCACCTGTGCGATCGATCAACTTTCCCATACAATTTGGCAAATCCACCGCACAATCGCTCCAATCAAATCAGATTGACTGGGTGAAAAAGCTGTCAGCGAATCCGCGTTATTCTCGCCAACAATAGCAATATTGCCGTCAAACTTGCTTAAATCCTTGAGAAATGTCTCGCTAAATCCAGTCGCCTCTTCCCCCCGCGAGTTGTAGAATACTAAGATCAAAGATTTCTCGCTATCCATCAGCAGCAAATCCCAATAAGTTTGTAAATCTGCCATTGTTTTCGTGGCATCGTCACTTTTGGGACAGCCTTGTTTCAGCATTTGGGTGTAAACTTTGGCGGCGGGGTTGTCGGGGTTGATGAAGTTTTTGCAGTCGATGCACAGGAGTTGGATTTGATTGGATAATTCGGCTTGATTATTGATTTCTCTGGCAATGTCTTGGGGGAAAGTTTGCCAGTTGAGGGTTGATGTGGTTGAGGTGAAACCGACTGCGGTTGTATCGGGAACTTCGGGATGGGGTGTGGTGGGTGGATGGTGCCATGCGTCATAGAAGGTGGGGTAAGGGAGATTTTGGGCACAGTGCCAGATGACTTGGTAGTTTTCGCGGATACGATGATCTGAGCAATCTTTTAAGCCTTGAATTACTGCTAAAAAAATAGCTTGATTAGAGAATTTTTGACCTAGCAATATTGATTCTAAGCAATTACAAGCTATCTCTTGCATCTCATCGTCTTGGTTAGTATGTAAAATCAAGTTTAAATTAGAAATTATTTCAATAATTTGCGTTTCTAAGTTTTGTGCTGTTATATCGCCTAAACCAAGGATGTTAATATCATTTAGCAACATATCTATTCCGCTATCTTGAATTTGCTTAATCCTTGCGTCGCTTCTCTTTTCAATGTCAGTAGCATACTGGTATTGTGGGTGGTGAGTTGGGGCTATCTTTAAAAAAGCCTTAGCAATCAACCAGTTAGTAGGGAAATAATATAATTGTATATCAATTTTTTCTATATGTTTAGCCATGTTTTCTATAATCAAATCTCTGCTTTCACAAGTAATATCTAAACTCTCAAAAACAAGTTGACTAAGAGATCGAACAGCAGTTTCATGAAGATCGATATTCATCAAATCAATAATTTTTTTAATAGCTTTTAATCTGAGATTTCCTGTAGTAATTTTACCCAGGCTACAAGAAGCTATTTCTACACAGCAGATATTTTCAGATGGATCGTCTATTATGCTATTCAAAGCCTGGATGGCATCACAATTACCAGTGCCGATTACTCCTAAAGTTTTGATCGCTTCATGTCGGATATGCGGATACTTACTTCTATCTAGTAATGGTAATAGAAATTTCACCGCTTTATGGTAGTCTGCTTTGGGTAGTGCTGCCCTAGCTTCTTCTATAATACTAGAATGAAATTGAGAATCCTTTAAGTTTTTATAGAAACAACCAAAACTCCATTTTATAATCTGCTGTACAATCTCATCAGCAAACTTACTATTTTTAAATTCAGTTATGGCAGCAGCCGCTAGAAAATAAGCTCGATACCAATAAAATTCACCCTTGAATCCATCGTTAAACTTTACGAGTCCGTCAATAAGCGCCTCTTTCTCCCTTTCCACCACATCCTTTCGCCCCATCCACAACAACATAACCTCTTTCCACTGCCGCTCAAAAATCCGATAAATCCTCTGCTGCGGATTCTGCGGCACATGATTCAAGAAAAAGTGCCAATCCTCAATCTCGCACGCTGCAAAATATTCCTGAAAAGAAGGATGATAGAAAGCATAAACAGATTTCAGCGGGTTTTTGGCATCAACTCCGACTCGATTCAGCCAACCTAATTCAATTGCTTTTTCAAATAACTCAGGATGCGGTTTCGCCAGATGTTGGCTCACAAACCAATCCGGCAATATCGATTTATATCCAGCTTCAATTGCTGTCAGTGCAAACCTTCCCAAGGCAGCATTTAAGTCTCTTCTCTGTGCTGCTGTTGTCGGGAAAGCTTGTTTTTTGAAATCATAAAGCGCTGCGACAAATACTTCATAAAGTTCGGCTTTAGTATCCGGTAATTTTTGCTGTCCGAATTCCCAAGTTAAACACAGCAGGAATAACCGCAGGGGATTGCGTGCTAAATCTTTTATTCGCTCTTTTCCCGGTTCGTCTAAGGCGGCGCGGAGATCCCCCCCCAGCCCCTTACCCAGGGGAGGAGCAGAAATTGAGGTGGTTTCTTTGGCGCGGAGATCCGCCCCCAGCCCCTTACCCAGGGGAGGAGCAGGAATTGGGGTGGTTTCTTTGGCGCGTAGAACCCCCCCCAGCCCCCCCTTGGTAAGGGGGGGAGCAGGAATTGAGGTAGTTTCCACCCTTGGTAAGAGATTAGGAATCGGGCCAGTTTCCCCCCTTGCCAAGGGGGGATTAAGGGGGGTAAACCATTGATCGATAAACAATTTCACTTGATCGCAATTATCGCCGTCTCCATAGCTGAAATCGAGCATTTTATAAGTATCAAAATCAGACAGGGAATTCCCCGTAGCCTCCCAAATATTCAGGCGGCAACTGATTACTATTCGTACTTTATCAAATACCCGTTCTCTCAACTGTGGCGATAGAGTTCCCAGGGAATCCGCTATTCCCATTTCATCCGCGCCGTCCAACAGCAACCAGATTTTTCCTTCACTCAGTAATTCATTAAATTCTTTCACCCATTCCGCAGGTGCAGCATCCAATTTTCCCGCCGCTATTCGCAGCCAATCTTCGATTAAATATTTGCACAAAGGTTTTTTCACCTCTGCTAAGGATATCCATACCGGCAAATATTCAGTTTCCGCTAATATGCGATCGCAAATTTTCAACAATTGAGTAGATTTTCCCGCACCCGGTTCGCCGATGACAGCAAGGCGTTTCCCCTTGCTTTTAGGGCTATCGCTGTTTGTGAGGACTTTTTCGCAAAATTCGTCGTAACTGAGGGGAATGAGTTTTTCGGCTTCCTGATAAGCTTGGGAACCTGTTTGAGGGGAAAAATCATCGCGGCGCTAGGGTTTTTGCTGGCGTTCGATTAATCCCAAGGGCACGTGAATGTTGTTGAGGTCGATTTTTTGCCCTAAGTCGTTGGCAAAAAAAGTGTTGGCCGCTTGTCGCTTGGCTTGGGCTGCGGCGCGGCAGGTTTCGCGCCAGTCGATGGGCGTTGCTGGCGACGAGGGCGGGCTCCATTCGTGGCGATCGACAATTTCCGTAATCTCTAAATTTAAAGCTTGGGCAATCCAAGTAAAAAAGTCTCTCTTAATTCGCTCTTTCTTAAGAAACCGCTTAACCGTGTCAATACTCACGCCTGACTTTTTTGCCAAATCCTCTTGAGTCCAACCTTTCTTATCAGGTTTTTCAGGCTTTGGCAATTCCGCCATTCTTTCGCGAACTTTCTCCAGTCCTTCTGGAGCAGAAGTGTTGAATGATAGAAAAAGATTGCCAGGATTGGCAAACAAATGTATAATGACAGAGCTATAAAATATTAAAAATCAACTAAAATGCTATTTTCTAACTTCCCCAAAATTGTGAAAAGGTATCTCGCCCATTTA
>JAJAYT010000264.1 GCA_026786085.1 Microcoleus sp. CAN_BIN18
GATCAGTGCTGCGGCTGCTGGTTTCGAGTCAATTTCTCCCAAAGCCCAAGCCGCCCAAGCTTGCACTTGGGAATCTTCGGATTCGAGCGATCGGGCTAATTCAATTATTGCTGCTTCTGAACCAATGAGGCCGATCGCCCGAATGCAATGAAGGCGCACTGCACTTTCGTTGTGGTTCAATGCTTTGACAAGCATTGGAATTGCCATATCGGAATTTGTTAATGTCAGCAGTTGAATTTTGAGCAGCGGCGAAGTTGGGATTTTTGAGATTAATTTTATTGTTGCTGTTTGAAATTCAGGCTTTACCGTTCCTGCTAGCTTCGAGCCGAGTTTTAAATTTACTTGTAGGGCTAATTTGATGGCGCGCAAAGCCAGACTTTGCTGTTCTACTTGCGGCAATATTGTCGCCAAGGTGTGCATCCCTTGTTTTTGTTTCAAATATTTTTGTTTAAATTCAGCATCGCTGAGCTCTGGTAGCTGTTGGATGAGGCTTGCGGCTGAGTTCATTGATTTATCCTCATATTTTGGCGATCGCGTAAGATTGCTCTTTTAAACTCAGTTTCTTAATAAAAATACGGCGGCGCATACAAAACTCAACTTCTCAAAAAAAGTTGCACCACTTCTAAAATATGTCCGATTCGACTATTCTTGCAACTCCCCAATGATTAATTATCTGTTTGTTTGGGCGATCGGCTTCACAATTAGTAGCGCTGGCTGCTTGGCATCGATGCGCTGTTAACTAGGCGAGCTTCGCTAGATCATTTTATACCAATTTGGCTGGAAATATCGATCGACTCCGTTGAACGCAGCAAAGCAGAAACAGCCCGATTCCGCCACAGTCTCTCACCTCGCATAGGGCCCATTTTTCAAAGCCTCAGCCAAAGCATTACCGCGATCGCGCAAACCTTCGTAAAAAAACAGCACTTCTCCTTGAATGCCGCGAGCGCGGTTGTAAGCAATTACTTGCAACAACAGATCGGGATTCATGCTATACTTACTACCTCGATTCGCCAACAAAATACCGGGCGACACGCAGTGCACTTGTTCGCCAGTAAGTTGTCGATCGATCAGTCGATCGACCAATTGTTTATAACCATTAAAATCGCGACGATAAAACTGCGGGTGAAGCATATCAACCAACTTTCTGTCAACCCAAGCTTGAGAATCTTGCAAATATTCCACCAGTCCCCATTCATAAGGACTAGGCGACATCGACAGCAACAAATCAGGATTAATAGCTTTCAATTCTCGGTGCAATCGCGCCACAAACTCAGTAATCAGATCAGCGCGCCAGTGTAGCCAATGTTGCTCTCTCGGATTCGACGACGGTTCTCTCCCGCACTCTTCTCGGTAGCGTTTAACCGTTTTTGCGTCATAACCGCCTTCACAGGGTAGCGCAATGCGATCGTCTCCTTGAACGCCATTTACCGGATAATTCCTCGCAACTTCCAGCATCAAACTCAGCAAAAACTCTTGCACTTCTGCGTCTAGAGAATTCAGCCATTCAAAGTTATTTTTCTTAAGTAAATTGCCGCTGCAATCGCGCGCTGCCCACTCAGGTTTCTTCGCCAGCAAATGACCGCCGTTGAGATTGTAAGAACTCACAAATCCGTATTCAAACCAAGGAATCACTTTTAAACCAACTCTATTAGCCTCAACAATTAATTCTGCTAAAGGGTCACGTCCTTGATAGCGCGAGTCAATTTCCGCCCCAAATTGTTCGCGCATAATTTGAGAAGGATAAGCAGTAAAACCCCGGTTCCACACTACAGGAAAAACTGTATTAAATCCCGTATCGGCTAGAAATTCCATTGCTTCAGCAATTCGCTGTTTTGAGGTGAGAACTTTGCAGTCGGTGCTGGGTATCCAAACGCCGCGAATTCCACCGTCAGCAGCCAATGAACTCGGCAGCGCTGCTGGATTTGGTGCAGAAAATCCTGTCGCTAACCGCTGTTTTAGTTCCGAACCAAATCTGCGAATTACTGACTGAAAAGAAGGGAAAAATGGCATTTAGTATAGTTTTTTTAGGTGCGGACTGCGCACCAGTTGAGTTTGTAGGGTGTGCACTGCGCACCGGTTGAATTTGAATCCCATCGTGCCGACACCGGTTGACTTTTTGGGTGCTTTTCCGCACACCTAATAAGATTAGCTGGTGCGCTGTGCACACCCTACAAGATTAGCTGGTGCGCAGCGCACACCCTACAAGATTAGCCGGTGCGCAGTGCACACCCTACATTGACTGGTAGCACTCAATATTATTTATCGATAAGGTGCGCTAAAAACACCGGATATTATTTATAGATAAGGTGCGCAGTGCGCACCCTACATTCATCATTAGGGCGCGCGATCGCACCCTAGAATTGTACTATCCAGCTACTCCAGACAACTGCTGGCTCAAAGCTTTTTTCAAAAGCTCTGCCTTATCAGTTTGCTCCCAAGGCAAGTCTAAATCAGTGCGTCCGAAGTGACCGTAAGCCGCCACATCTTGATAGAAACGGCCGCCTCTTTCGGCAGGCAAATTCTGCAAGTTAAATGCCTGAATGATCCCCGCCGGACGCAGTTCAAAATGCTGCTTCACAACTTCCAAAAGGCGATCGTCATCAACTGTTCCAGTGCCAAAAGTTTCGATCATCATGCTAACAGGCCGCGCTACGCCGATCGCATAACTCAACTGCACTTCACACTTTTCGGCCAAACCAGCAGCCACGATATTTTTAGCAACATAGCGACAAGCATAAGCCGCGCTGCGGTCTACCTTCGTGGGGTCTTTTCCCGAAAAAGCGCCACCGCCGTGACGGGAATAGCCGCCGTAGGTATCCACAATAATTTTGCGGCCCGTCAAACCCGAATCTCCTTGAGGCCCGCCGACGACAAATTTGCCAGTGGGGTTGACAAGAAAGCGAGTTTCTGCATCCGGTTTCACGCTAATATCGGCAAACACGGGTTGGACGACAGTAGTCCAAAGATCTGCTTTAATCTTGGCTTGAACTGCGGCAGTGTCAGTAATTTCGCCGATCGCCTCAGTGTGCTGCGTAGAAATTAAGATCGTATCAATGCCAACAGGTTTTCCGTCTTCGTAACTTACGGTAACTTGGCTTTTGCCGTCAGGGCGCAGGTAAGGCAATTGACCAGTTTTGCGGACTGCGGCCAGTTGACGGCAAATCCGGTGCGCTAAACTAATCGGCAGAGGCATCAATTCCGGCGTTTCGTTGCAAGCAAAGCCGAACATCAAACCTTGGTCGCCAGCGCCGATCGAATCCAACTCCTCTTCACTAGCTTGTTCCCGACTTTCATGAGCCGTATTCACCCCTTGGGCAATATCGGGAGACTGAGAGTCAAGAGCCACCAACACTGAGCAGCTATTAGCAGAAAATCCGTTGTCAGGGTGGATATAGCCAATATCGGCTATTTTTTTCCGCGCCAACTCTATGTAATTTACGTGAGCTTTCGTGGTAATTTCGCCCGTCAGCAGCATCAAGCCCGTGTTGACGACAACTTCGGCAGCGACGCGACTTTTAGGGTCTTCAGTCAGTAAGGCATCTAAGATCGTATCTGAAATTTGATCGCAGATTTTATCGGGATGGCCTTCAGTAACAGATTCAGAGGTGAACAGGTAGCGGCGTGACAATGATTATTTCTCCTTTGATGGGGGCGAATCCTGCAAGACATCGGCGACAGACGACTGACTTTTCAGCTAGAGGCCAAGAATCATCGCGTCTGGGCCGCCGTCGAATTTTTGTCAGTCTGCTTCCATGCTGAAGCAGGATTTGAGATTGGGTAAAGTCACACTACTATAGCAAAGTCAGTCGTGGGAAGTCCCGAAAAACTTACATTTTGTAGGATTGTCAATAAGTCTTTGATAACGATCCTCCACCCCCCTAACCTGACAAAGGTAAGATACAGTCAGGGTATCGCCTCGCGGAAGGACTATGGCAGGAATCGAAAAATCACCAAACTTAATCCAAACGGTTGCACACCTGGAATTTCCCGGCGGCCCGATACCGATCGACTCTCCATTTTATATCGATCGATCGCCCGCCGAAACGCGAGCTTGTGCAGAAATTGGCAAACCTGGGAGCCTAATTCGCATTAAAGCTCCCCGAAAAATGGGCAAAAGTTCGCTGATGCTGCGGATAATTCACGCTGCGGTCGATCGGGGATACCGCACAGTCACTGTAGACTTTCAGCAAGCCGACGAAGCAGTTTTTGCTACTTTAGATAAATTTTTGCGCTGGCTGTGTGTCAATGTCGCTCGCCAACTCAAACTCGAACCAAATCTCGATGAATTCTGGGATGAAGATATGGGGAGCAAAGTAAGCTGCTCTCTTTACTTTGAAAACTACTTGCTCGAACAAATTGACAGTCCCGTTGTCTTGGTACTCAACGAAGTAAACCGAGTATTTGAACGCCCCAAGATTGCTCAAGAATTCCTGCCGCTGCTCCGTTTTTGGTACGAGCAAGCTCGCGCTAGCGAAACTTGGCAAAAACTCCGCATCGTCGTCATTCACTCCACAGAAATTTATATTGCTTTGAGTCTCAATCAATCTCCTTTTAATGTAGGACTACCGATAAAACTATCCGAATTTACTACCGAACAAGTCGAAGATTTGGCGCGCAGGCACGGATTTAACTGGAGCGATAGCTATCCGATCGAGCAATTAATCAAAATGGTAGGTGGGCATCCTTATTTAGTGCATTTAGCGCTTTATCACCTAACAATTTTGCTGCAAAACCACCGATCGATCGCCGATGAGCCTGGGGAGGAACTGGGGCAAGCCGAGTTGGCAGAATTGTTAACAGCAGCTCCTACTCAAAGCGGAATTTATAGCGACTATTTGCGAAATCAGTCGATCGCGATTCAACAGAATCCCGAACTCGCCGCCGCCTTCCAACAAGTTCTCGATGCCAAAAATAGCATTCACCTCGAACCTTTAATGGCTTATCAGTTAGACCAGAAGTGTTGAATGATAGAAAAAGATTGCCAGGATTGGCAAACAAA
>JAJAYT010000265.1 GCA_026786085.1 Microcoleus sp. CAN_BIN18
CCAAGAAATAGCACGGGGGTGGAAAGATGACCCGGAAACCTTACCTATCCTCAAACAATGCGCTCAATCTGACGATAATTCGGCTGTGCGCCTAGCAGCAGTCCAAGAATTAGCACAGGGGTGGAAAGATCACCCGGAAACCTTACCTATCCTCAAACAACGCGCTCAATCTGACGATAGTTCGGATGTGCGATATGCCGCAGTCGAAGAATTAGCACGGGGGTGGAAAGATGAGCCTGGAATATTTGAATTATTGTGCGATGTTGATATCAATGACCCCTTCGATAGCAAATACGATTTGCAAAATAACAAACGGCAAACATCTCTTGCAGCTACGATCGAGCTATACCCCGATCGCCCTCAAACTTTAGAAATCGTCCGCGATCGCGCTCAAAACGATCTCGACGAAAAACTACGCGAATTTGCCAGCAAAAAATTGGCAGAATTAGAACGCCAATGAGCGAGGATCTGTAGGGAAACGGCACTGCCGTCTCCTCTGCCGATATCCCTGCTCAAACGATCGATCGCCCATAGCCTCATCCACTCGATATAATAAAATCTGTCCCCTTATCCCCACAAAGTCCGTGACAGTCACCCCCCTGCGTCTCACCACAAAAACCACCACCGCCCAACGCCCCGACTCCCTCGGCAGATTCGGCAAATTCGGCGGCAAATACGTGCCCGAAACCCTGATGCCGGCCTTGTTTGAGCTCGAAGCCGCTTTCCACAAATACCGCAGCGAGCCCGAATTTCAACAGCAACTCCAAGGATTGCTCAAAGATTATGTCGGCCGCCCCAGCCCTTTGTATTTTGCCGAACGTCTCACGGAGCATTATGCTAAACCAGACGGCACTGGCGCGCAAATTTACCTCAAACGGGAAGATTTAAACCACACCGGAGCTCACAAAATTAACAACGCTTTGGCTCAAGCATTGTTAGCAAAACGCATGGGCAAACAGCGGGTAATTGCTGAAACTGGTGCTGGCCAACATGGCGTTGCTACCGCCACAGTTTGCGCTCGTTTTGGTTTGGAATGCGTTGTCTACATGGGCGTTCACGACATGGAAAGACAGGCTTTAAATGTGTTTAGAATGCGCTTGATGGGTGCCGAAGTGCGACCTGTGGAGGCGGGTACGGGAACGCTGAAAGATGCGACTTCTGAAGCGATTCGCGACTGGGTAACAAATGTGGAGACAACTCATTATATTCTCGGTTCCGTAGCGGGCCCGCATCCTTACCCGATGATGGTGCGCGATTTCCATGCGATCATCGGTGTAGAAACTCGCGCTCAGTGTCAGGAAAAGTGGGGTGGTTTGCCGGATATTTTATTAGCTTGCGTCGGCGGCGGTTCTAATGCAATGGGTCTTTTCCACGAGTTTGTTGGGGAAGAAACTGTCAGATTGATTGGTGTTGAAGCGGCGGGCGAAGGTGTGGATACTGATAAACACGCTGCTACTTTGACTAAGGGAACTGTGGGAGTTCTGCACGGCGCAATGAGTTATTTGTTGCAAGATAATGAAGGTCAAGTGATTGAGCCTCATTCGATTAGTGCGGGTTTGGATTATCCGGGTGTGGGGCCGGAACATAGTTATTTGAAGGATGCTGGCCGGGCTGAATATTATAGTGTAACTGATCAGCAAGCTTTGGATGCTTTTCAGCAACTTTCGCAGTTGGAGGGGATTATTCCGGCTTTGGAAACTGCTCATGCGATCGCCTATTTGGAGACTCTGTGCCCGCAGCTAACGGGGAGTCCGCGCATTGTGCTTAACTGTTCGGGGCGCGGTGACAAAGACGTTCAGACTGTGGCGAAGGTTCTGAATCTAGTTTAGTCGGACGTACGGTTGAAACCGCGTCTATACAAACGATGTCCGCCTCCGCGGACGGTCGAAAACAACGTAATTTTCATCGGCTACTCTTCAACCCGCGGAGGCGGGTTTTGTTTCTATAGACGCGGTTTCAACCGCCCGGTCTTCTTTATCTGGTGCTAATAGTTCATGTCCAAAGCTTTTGTTTTAATGTCCTTGGGATTGTTGACAATCCTACCTAATTGTACTCAACTCATTCCTACACAATCGCTCCCACAAACTTCCATGAATACTAATATTGCTGCCACGAGTTCAATTGCTGAGTTAGAAAAAGCTGTTAACGAACAGATAAATCAATATCGAGTATCGAAAAAGTTGCCGCCACTGAGTGTCGATCCGCGAATTAGTCAGATAGCAAGAATTCACAGCCAAAATATGGCTAGCGGTAAAGTTAAATTTAGCCACGATGGATTTGACGGGCGGGCGAAATCCATTACTGTTCCCTATCAAAGTGTAGCTGAAAATGTTGCTTACAATTTAGGCTACAGCGACCCGGTACGCAATGCTGTTGATGGTTGGATTAAAAGTGATGGCCACCGCAAGAATATCGAGAGTCAGTTTAATTTGACTGGAATTGGGATTGCCAAAAATGCCAAAGGGGAGTATTATTTTACTCAGCTTTTTGTCCGCAGTAGATAGTTGGCAGTTGACAGTTGACAGTTGACAGTTGGCAGTTGGCAGTTGGCAGTTGGCAGTTGGCAGCATACAGGTTGACCTGGGACAGCAAACAGTTGACAACTGTCAATGTTAATCTAAAATC
>JAJAYT010000266.1 GCA_026786085.1 Microcoleus sp. CAN_BIN18
ACGTTTTGCGTCCCGCTGTCAAAAACGGGAAGCTCAGCGTATTCAGTAACAAGCTGCTTAACAAGTTTGCGATAATTATTTAACCTATCCATTGTATTATTTCCTCTGTTTTGGGGTTGAAAACAACAAGATTTATTGGGTTTCTGTTCGCCAAATCAATTGTATCAACTACAACCGAAGATCAATTACGCATCCATATCAAACAGTTCCAGATCGCACTCACACACTCCTAGAAACCGGGTTTTTTCGCGAATCTGCCAATCTGTACGAAGTATTTTCGTCAAAAACCCGGTTTCTGGCTACCTCGATCAAATCTAAAATCCCAAATGCGATCGCACTCATACACTCCTAGAAACCGGGTTTTTCGAGAATCTGGGGCTTTGTGCCAAGTATTTTCCTAAAAAACCCGGTTTCTCGCTACCCCTGCGTCCATAATCTAAAATCCAAAATCTAAAATCTAAAATCGCATCGCCCTCCCAAACCCAAATCTGAATCAATGTCTAAATTTAATTAAAATTTGTTAAGATTAACACGACCTCAGCGCCGGCATCCCATCCGCCGCTAAACCTCCCCTTCCCCAGCCCCCACAACAATGCTGCGACTCGAACACATCAGTAAAATTTACCCCACAGGCGTCGTACTCAAAGATGTCACCTGGGAAGTCAAACCGGGCGATCGCATCGGCTTAGTCGGTGTCAACGGTGCCGGTAAATCCACCCAACTCAAAATCATCGCCGGCGAAATCGAACCCACCTCCGGCGAAGTCATTCGCCCCGCCAGCCTCCACATCGCCTACCTCTCCCAAGAATTTGAAATCGATCCCACCCGCACCGTCAAAGAGGAATTTTGGCGCGCCTTCAGCGAAGCCAACGAAGTCCACGAATCTTTGATGGAGGTGCACCGAGAGCTCGAAGCCGCCACCCCAGAAAATCTCGACGACATGATCCACAAAATGGATCGGCTACAACGGCAATTTGAAGGCTTAAATGGCTACGGTTTAGAAGCCCAAATCGAGAAAATTTTACCAGAAATCGGATTTGAGCAAGAAGATGCCGATCGATTAGTCAGCGCCTTCAGCGGCGGCTGGCAAATGCGGATGAGTTTGGGTAAAATCCTCCTCCAAAAACCCGACATCCTGCTGTTAGACGAACCTACCAACCACCTCGACTTAGAAACGATCGAATGGCTGGAAGATTACCTCAAAGGGCTGACAACCCCGATGGTAATCGTATCCCATGACCGCGAATTTCTCGATCGGCTCTGCACCCAAATCGTCGAAACCGAACGCGGCGTTTCCAGCACCTACCTCGGCAACTACTCATCCTACCTGCTACAAAAAGCAGAAGCCAGAGAAGCCCAACTCAACGCCTACGAAAACCAGCAAAAAGAACTCGACAAACAGCAAGCATTCGTTGAAAAATTCCGCGCCAGCGCCACTCGCAGTACCCAAGCGAAAAGTCGCGAGAAACAGTTAGACAAAATCGAACGCATCGAAGCCCCCACCGGCGGCTTAAAAACTTTGCATTTCCGGTTTCCCCCCGCACCCCGCAGCGGCCGCGAAGTAGCAATAATTGAAAACTTGGTGCACACCTACGGTGAGAAAATCCTGTTTTTGGGAGCAGACTTATTAATTGAAAGAGGCGATCGCATAGCATTTCTCGGCCCCAACGGTGCGGGCAAATCCACCTTGCTGCGCCTGATTATGGGTTTAGAAACGCCCACCGAAGGTTCCGTTAAAATGGGAGGCCACAACGTCATCCCCGGTTACTTTGAACAGAATCAAGCTGAAGCCTTAGACTTGAATAAAAGCGTGATGGCAACGATTCACGACGAAGTTCCCGACTGGAAAAATGAAGAAGTTCGGACTATCTTGGGGCGTTTTCTGTTCACCGGCGAAACAGTATACAAAAACGTTAGCGCTTTGAGTGGCGGAGAAAAAGCACGTCTAGCTTTGGCAAAAATGCTGTTGACTCCCGTGAATTTGCTGATCTTGGACGAACCGACAAATCACCTCGACATTCCAGCGAAAGAGATGATGGAAGAAGCCATCAAGAATTATGATGGCACGGTAATGATCGTTTCGCACGATCGCTATTTCATCTCCCAAGTCGCCAACAAAATAGTCGAAATTCGGGATGGAGAGTTTCGCCCTTATCTCGGAGATTACCACTACTATCTGGACAAAATAACTGAAGAGAAAGAACTAGCAAAGTTCGCCAAATTTGAAGCTGAGAAAGCTTCTAAAAAATCTGAGAAAGAGACGAAGAAGAAAGCGGCGGCTAAACAAAAGTAAGTAATATCATGTCCGATGACTGAAACAAAAACGATTCTTAGTGCGGACTTTAGTCCGCAACTAAGCCAGCGCACTAAAGCCCGCACTACGAACCAATCGCGAGATCGGTCAATCGACCGGACATGATACAACTTGACTGCTAGGGACACGGCCGCGTCGTGTCCCTACGAATATTTAGCTGTAGGGTGCGGATACATCGAAATTCCTCAAGGTCGATCGACAATCTCACAGCGACGCACCTTAATTGAGAAAAACTATATTAGTTAAACTACCACTTGTGGGAGTGCGTCGCTATCAGATATTCGATTTGGTTGAAAGATTGTGGAGGGCGACGCACCCTACAGCATCTAAATAAATGTACGCTTTTCTTAGCGAGCACCTCGGCCGCCTGATTTTTGTTTAAAGAATGGCTTCTGGGAATTAAGACACTGCTGCAAATCATCATCTAAATTTCTAGGAAAACCATAATCTGCTACATAATAACTTAACTGATTTACAGGGCCAAATAAGAGAGTATCTTTATCTTGCTGCAACAAAAATCTACCCTCAAATTTGTTAATTTTGTAGAAGTTTTCGCGTTTAGTATCGGCCGTAACGGAAGCCACAGTAACTCCGTTAGAAGAA
>JAJAYT010000267.1 GCA_026786085.1 Microcoleus sp. CAN_BIN18
AAAACTCAAAACTCAAAATTGACCTTTACTACTCCTTTCCTTCGTCTAGTTCAACTTTGACAATCTGAGGGCGGGGAATTTTAACCTGTCGCCCTTTTTGATTGAGATAAACAGTTGTTTCATCCCGGCCCACAAGTAGTCCTTTCCACTCTTTGATTCGCGAGTCGGGTTCAGTAGCTTTGACTGTCACCGGGAAACCTTTAAAGGTGATGAATTCTCGATCGCTACTGAGCAACCGGGATATACCGGGACTGGAAATCTCTAGCACGTAGGCATCGGGTATGATTTCGGATGCTTCTAACTCGGCTTCCAGGGCTGTACTCATCCGCTGGCAGTCGGCTAAACCGGTGTCTTGCTGGATGTTGCGGATGTCTACCCGCAAGACGGGAGGATTTTGGTTGGTGTGAAACACTGCTCCCACTACTTCCAATCCCAGTGTTTCCGCAACGGGGGTAGCTAAGTCAATGATTTGTGGGATTAGAGGATGAGTCATAAAAAGAATAGCGGAATGCGGGAAACTCAGCGACTTTAGTCCTGAGAGGGCGCGGCCCGGCGGTTTCAACACATTCGACTACGCGAGAGTGACCGCCGCGTTGAATCTTTCCATTACCGCCTTGGGATTGGTAGACTTGGTGTACTTTTGTATTGCACTCTCAACGGGACAGTTACCGTTTCAAATCTCCCAATCCTGTACGCATAATGTTTTGCTCGCAAGCGAGCCTACGAAAGCGGGGTGATGTTAGCTTCGACCAGTTATAGGAGCTTTTTAGACTTGCAACACTGTTTCAGTGACTTTAAAACTGTTTAATTGCAAATGACAGAGCAAGGAACTAGCTTCGCATTCGCCTGGTGTCGTGACTCAAATAACGTTTACCCTTTAAATCGAGGCGAACGACTACGCTTAGGGTGGCAAGAGTCAGCACAGCTTGCTTGATTTCTCTTGCAAGCTCAGTGGCGTTGATTCCCTGAGTTACTGACATCGAATAGTGAAGTTAAAACTGGTCTTACTCTTTTCCTGCGACTAATGCAACAAAAAAAGTGGGCTTGACCCACTTCTAGGTAAAACAATTTCTTCCAAGAAGTTTGAGGTCTGCTTCCGATCGAAGTTTGCCTCATTTTTCATTTTAGCTCGATCGCCCGCCCAGTGACAAACCGATCGCCTCGGGAGTGTCGGAGGGAGTGTCGGGGAGTGTCGGAGGGAGAGAGAGGGAGAGTGGGAGAGGGGGAGAGTGGGAGATGAGAAAAAGATTCTATCTTGCTTCTGACTAATGACTAATGACTAATGACTGATGACTAATGACTTCTTCCTTCGAGATCCGTCAGCTTAACGCGGGGCTATCCGTTGCAATTCTTTGGCTTGTTCTAAAATTTTCTCGAAGTCTTCTTCGCTCAACTGCTGGATGTAGTTGATTTTGAACTCTTCTAGGAAGTCGCACAGCAGCACTTGTATTTCTTGCCAGGTTTGCTGCTGTTGCAATTCAGCTCCTAAAGCTTGCCCGAAATGTTGGACTAACTGGCTTGAGAGTTTGATACCTACGGGGTCTTCGCTGGCGATTTTAAAGGCTTCGTAGGCATCTTGGGGGCCGAGGGTGACTAATTTGGAGAGTTCTGCAACTAATTGCTCTGCTAGTTGTGCGGGCAGGTTTCCCAGTCCGGGTACTTGCTTCCATCCTTGATAGAGGGGGGATTGTTTGAGAAATAGTTCTATATTGTAGCGGAGAAGGGCTTCTAGGTCTGGCTGGAGTTGGGGCAGGACTTTGTAGACGGTGATTTGGACTAGATGGGTGGCGATCGCTTCTATTTCGTTGATATTGTTGATGTCTAGATAGCGCTGTTTTTGGGATTGAAATAGTTGACGGGCTAGTTCGCCTGTGGTAATGGATTGTTGCATCTGGTTGATGAGCTGAATTACTACTACTTCGGTCAATTCTTGGGCGAAGTTGGCGACGAAACCCCGGCTGATTTGGGTGCGTATGGGTTGAAGATCGGGCATTTTGGCTTGGTGGATGCGAATTGTGACGGGTAATATTCGCAACAAGCGCCAGAAGGGAAGGAACAAAAAGATGTCGTACCAACGCCAGAGCATGGCTGCTCGCCAAGTGACGCTGCGGTGGCGGCGACTGATGAAGTAGGTGCGGGCTAGAAATTCGATCGCGAATATCGCCATAAATGGCAGGTCGATTTTCCAGAAGTTGTCGGTAAATTCGCCGTTTTCTCCGATCGTCCTGTAATAGTTGGTGGCGATTAATGGCTTGATTTTGGCGTCAAACCATGTTATTTCTTGTTGCCAGCCTTGTTTGTTTAAATACTCAGGGCTCCAGAATGTTTTGAATGATTGTTTGGCAGATTCTTGCGGATTCGGGGTGCGATCGCGCATTCGGTCTTTAATTTTTTCTAGGGTGCCACTTTTGGATGCTACTCGAAACGGATCTTCGTCGATCATTTTCGTACTCAGATTGTTTATTTCCTGCAATTTTGCTGCTACTTGGGGAGATGGCAAGCCTGTTTTTACTACTTGAATTTTTAATTCTTGTAAGGTTTTTAGATATTGTTCGGTGTCTCGGTTGGGTTGGATTCCTTTAAATGGGTCGTATAGTTGGGTAATAACTGGCCATTGTCGAAAGTAGAAATCTCGCCAAGATACATAACTTATGTCAAATAATACTAGGCTGAAATTTCCGAGGGCGACCAGTGCGATGAACCGCTCGAACCAGGGTACTTTCGGTGCTAATGCGCGGGAGTTTGAATTTTTAGATGGCTGTAGTTTTGGTGTCACTGGCAGTTCCTAATTAAGTAGACGGAGCGAGATAAATTTAAGTGGTAATAGCTGAAAAAAGGGAAGAGGGAAAACTGGCTAATTGTCCGATCGCGCTCGGATTGCTCAGCGTGCAAGCTAGTATTGATTTTAATGTACGTTTGTTGGGGACTTTTGGATTGTTGCTTTGGCTGGGGTTCGGTAAAAGTTTATACAGGGGAAATATTAAGGTCGATCCTCTTCGAGGGCTTCGCTAACGAACTTGAGGGCAGCCGCAGATCCCATTAGTCTGATTCTCTCTGCTAATAAAATTATATCTCAGGTGGAATCCTAAGTTTTTTTTTCGGCGTTGCAGAGCTAACTGGGCCGATCATAAATTACTATTTTTTTTTAAATCTGCTGGGGTGCATCTCAATGAGTGGAAGGGCTCTCGCATTCCGGCAGGCAATTTATTAATGAGAACCAGAGATTTACTGCCGTCAGTGCTTCGCCCCTAGGAATATATTTGAATGCGCACCAGATGCACCCAATCTGCTAGTTATTTGACCGCTAAATCAAATGTATTGCGCCTTCTCGGAGTTTCAGGTTAGATTTGGGCTTCGAGTTTGAAGTCAAACCCTCAAGAGAGTTATACTTGCGAGCGGGGCAGTCTAGCGAGAGCGCCTCTGAGAGCGGGAAAATGGCTGCTACTTTAGTAAAGTTCAGGGTCTCGCCTCAACAACAAAAAAACAGCTCGCGATCGGACTCTTGAATAAAATGACACCCTGAGTATAATTTTCTTTGCATCTTTTAATATATGACATACTGCCTTAATCTCGATTGCCCAAGAGACAAGCGTCAGAACCCACCAGGCACAAAGTATTGTCTTAATTGTGGTTCCAAGCTGCTGCTATAAGACCTTTATGCAGCAACTGAGCCGCTGCGCGACGGAGGATTTGGCAGGACTTTTAGAGCCGTCAATCATGGAAAATTTGAGGAACTGTGCGTTATCAAACAGTTGTCGCCGCCGCAGGAGTTTCAGCGGAAGCCTGCTCATTTTAAAAAGTATGTCCGACTGTTTGAACAAGAAGCCCGACGGCTCTACGAACTGAAACATCCGCAAATTCCTCAGTTGATTTCTTATTTCGAGGAAGATGGGCGCTTGTATTTGGTGCAAGAGTTTATTGATGGCAATAATTTAAAGGATGAGTTAGAAAAGTACGGTGGTTATAGCGAAATTAAGATTCGAGAACTGCTGTTAGATTTGTTGCCTTTGCTGAATTTTGTTCACGAGCGCAATGTGATTCACCGGGATATTAAGCCTGAGAATGTGATCCGCCGCAATCGCGATCGCAAGTTGGTTCTGATAGATTTTGGGGTTTCCAAACAGGTAGTAACTGAGGCTCCGACTAAAGCGGGAACTAAGCTGGGAACTCCCGGTTATGCGGCACTAGAACAGCGTCATGGTAGGGCGGTTCCGGCTAGCGACCTTTACAGTTTGGGGGTTACTTGTATTCGGTTGCTGACTTCTGTTATGCCTTATTTGGATATCTACGGGGACATTCATGATGACCTTTACGACCCGCTCGAAGGTCGCTGGCTGTGGAGGGAGGCTTTGCCGAAAGGAACAAAGATTAGCCAGGATTTAGGTCAGATTTTGGATAAGTTGATTCAGGAATATGTCAAAGACCGCTACAAGTCGGCTGTGGAAGTTTTGGAGTTTGTAAAACCTGCGGTTGTGGTGATTTCACCAGCGCCAAATTCTCAGCAGGTAACTGTTCTTAGTCCTTCTATACCGACTCAACCTGTGACTCAGACTCCGCTAGTTTCTATGAACTTAGAGTCGGAAAAAGGGATAGATTATTCTCAATTGGAAAGGCTGCTGGCTGCTAAAAATTGGCGGGGTGCTGATGAGGAAACTTCTGTGAAAATGCTGGAAGTGATGGAGCAAGTTTCAAGGGGTTATTTGAGCGAGGAAGATATTAGGAGGTTTCCTGCTAAGGATTTGCAGACTATTGACCAACTTTGGGTTAAGCACAGTCACCGCAGGTTCGGCTTTTCTGTGCAAAAGGGTTTGTGGGTGAAGTCGGGGGGAAAGGCTAGTGTTTATGATGCCACAGTTTGGGAGAAGTTTGGCGATCGGGTGGGCTGGCGGGTTAATGGTCAGTGGGTATACTATTCTGAACTAAATTTTACTTCTAAGGCAATGCCTGGACATTTGCCTGGGGGGACTGTTTTTGGGTGGGAAGGCGGGGTTTTATGCGGTGTTTTGGGTTTGGGCGGGGTGTGGTTTTTGCTGTCACGGCGAGATTTGTAGTTAGTTGTTAGTTGCGTCGCCCTGAGCGGGGTCGAAGGGTTAGTTGTTATTTGTTATTTGTTATTTGTTGGTTGTTAGTTGTTGGTTGTTAGTTGTTAGTTGCGTCGCCCTGAGCGGAGTCGAAGGGTTAGTTGTTGGTTGTTGGTTGTTTTTTGTTAGTTGTTGGTTGTTGGTTGTTAGTTGTTATTTGTTATTTGAATTCTCAATTATCGGTGGTAAGGTGCGCATTGCGCACCCTACAAATCGATCGGCGTGCTGCGATCGCAACTTAAATTATTGTCATTGACTGCGGCGAATTTCAGTAACTTGGTCGGCAACTTCCAAAATTGCTGGTGGCATCGAAGGCCCGGTCAAAATAATATCTAAATGGTGTGGCTTGCTGTCAATCAATGCCAGCACTTCAGATTCGGGAATTAAGCCTAAATTCACAGCTAAACTCAATTCGTCGAGAATAACTAAGGCATAACTGCCTTCGCGCACCGTATTTTGAACGTATTGCCACAATTGTTCGATCGATCGCACTTCTAGCTCATCTAAATCGGCCTTGTCAATGCAGCGGGACAAATCGCACCGCACCCAATCTAAACTCTGCCCCAGCCGCACCGGATGCTGATGCCCTTGATTGATTCCCCCTTTGAGAAATTGCACTGCTAATACCGGATTCCCCTGTCCTGCAATTCGGAGCGCCTGAGCCATGACACTGGTAAAAAAGCAGCGGTGCGGGGCTGTAAAAACTTGCACCAGCCCTTCAACTGTGTAGGGCAAGCTGTGGGTTAAATTGAGTTTAGGGGTTTGTAACTGAGCAACCATAGAGAACTACCATTTACTAATGTTTTCAGCCATTGCTAGTCACTATTCTAGCAAGTTGCTCTCAAATCAGTCATTTTAGGTACGTTTGAAGCCTTGTCGGGACTGACTTACACCCTTAAGTGTCCCTTGCCTGTTACCTGACTGCAAGCAATCTCATCTAGCAATAGTCTAGAGCTAGCTTATGTTCACTGCCATGTATTTTAGAATCAGGTACCTGATTCAGGTACCTGATTTATAAATATGTCTGTTGCTTTAGGCGATCGCACTTTTAGACAAAAAAATACCAGCCGGGTTAGAGCGGGTAAGTGAGTGACTGTTGCTTGAGAGTAGTTAAGCTTGAATCGAGATGTGTGCATACCTCGATTGAGACTAAGGGAGTATCAGGTCGGGTGAGTGAGATTAGATCAAGTAATACCTCAACGTCTGCCAAGTCTGCCTTGGATTTTTTGCGCTTGCCCTTTAACTGGTTAAGCAAGTCAGCAGGTTCTGGTAAATCAAGTTGTGTCTGTTGCTGCGATCGTAACTCGGATAACTCTCGCTCTAACTCACTTATTTGTGCCTCTAGTGCCTCTATCCGACTATCTGCAATCGTAACCGTAACTTTATCTGTAACTTTAGCTTGACGGTTGTGAGGGAGTATTCAGCGTCCCCCCTATTTCTTCTAAGCGTTTAGCAGTCATATCAAATGTTTTCCCTATGTAACGCTTATGTAACTTGCCTGCTGTTTTTCTGTAACCGTACCAGTAATCGCTTTTTTCCTTACGGGCGGTGTACGGTGCGTGTTCGTTTGACTCATACCTAAAGGTTTGATTCTCAGTTAACCACGCATACCAGTTGATGCCGTCAATCTCTGTTACTTTACCACACTCAGTTTTTAGAAGCCCTTGCACTACCGCTGCTACCATGCTAGTTACCTAAAGGTTTGTATGTAACTATTCTATAGGT
>JAJAYT010000268.1 GCA_026786085.1 Microcoleus sp. CAN_BIN18
ATTGAGCCGTCACATAGTCCATGATGTCGTAGATCGTGATGCGCGTACCTGCGATTGTTAGTCCTCTTTCTGTACGGATAATCGCTGTTTGTTCGTTAGATATGGTTGTCATGGCTATAACCTCCTTGAAGTTATTTTTATATTAGACCAACTCTCAAAAGTCTTGCAACAATCATTATTGTTGCGTTTATTTACTGTTTTAGTAAGGTGCTCCAAAATCCAAGAAACCGGGTTTCTGCGATAATTTACGCATCCTCACGAGATTTTGCAAAGAAACCCGGTTTCTGACCCCTCGCGCGATCGCCCTTGTTACGCCAACTGTAACTGCACATTCTGCAACTTACAAATAGCCTTCAATACTTGCGCCAACTCGATCGATCGCCCTTTATCGCTCAAACTCAATTCCGGTAAAATCTGATAAGTGCAAGGATTCCCCCGCGTCAGATACACAAACTGATAGTTGCGTCCATTCGTCGTCAATCCCCAAACAGACGGTTGCTGCTGCAAACTCTTAAACGCATAAGTCAGCAATTGCGGCAAACCGGCCCAGGAGTCGATCGCACTATTTTTCGCCTCCACCACCAAAATCCAGAACTGAGTCGCCCCAATCTCCGCATCCGGCCCATTTACTGCGAGAATATCCAATCGCCCTTTAATCAAAGTATCTCCATCTTCAACCTCAATGGGTATGCTATCCTCCATAGTCAGCACCACAGGAACATCGAAAAATCCAGTTAATCGCATTAGCGGCGAAAGTGCTAAAAACTTCACCAATTCTTCAGATACTTTACCTGCTGCTAAGTACCTACGAAAGTTCTGTCTAATTTTCAATAATTCCTGCAGTTCAGATTCGCTCAGCGGTTCCAGCGAAAAAAAATAGGTCAGTGAATCTGCGCCTCCCTCCTCCAGTTTGAGAAGGTGGCGAACGTCATTTAACGAGAGTTGGCTGGCTTCTAAATTTTGGGTCATAGCTTTTGTGCGATCGGCTTTTTCTGTAAAGTATATTATACAGGCATTACCAGCAGATTTGATCTGATATAATATTAGCATCTCTCACCCGAATTACCTATGCAACTAGAAGACTACTTCAACTTCCTGAGACCTGATGATATTCGGCTCAAAGGTTCTCGCATCGGCATCGAAACCATCCTTTATGAATATTTGTTTCGCGCTAGAACTCCCGAAGAAATTGCCAACATTTATACATCGCTCACCCTCGAACAGGTTTATGCCACCATTTTGTACTACCTGCACAACAAAGAAGCAGTCGGTCAGTACATAACTGAATGGGTGGAATGGGGTGATAAAATGCGAGAAGAACAACGTCGCAATCCTTCTCCAGCGGCTAAAAAAATCCGCAAACTGAGAGCAGCAAGAGATGCAATGAGAAAAGCTGATGGCAATCCAGTATCTATTTGATGAAAATGTCGATCCTGCATATTTTAACCAAATTCGCAGGCGCAATCCTGATTTGTTTGTTCTAGCAGTGGGAGAACTAACAGCACCTCCTAAAGGCACTCTCGATCCCGAAATTCTTATTTGGTGCGAAATCCACAACTACATTCTCGTTACTAACAACCGTCGCTCTATGCCAGTTCATTTAACAGATCACATAGAGCAAAATCGCCATATTCCAGGAATATTTATCCTGAATTCCAAAATGAGTATTGGTCAAAATATTGACGAACTTATTTTGATTTATCAAGGATCGTTTGATGATGAGTACCAAGATAAAATTGAGCATTTACCACTGTAATAATTTCTAACAGATCCCCAATACTTACAAAATTTCCCAACGTCTTAAGGAAAATAAACATATTTTTGCCCCAATTTATGCACACAATAGCTAAAAAGAGTAACTGAACTAAAAACTAACAGCGATGTCACAAGATACCATCGAATCAATTCTGCATGAAAAACGCCTATTCCCGCCCACGGCTGAATTCTCCGAAAAAGCTCACGTCAAAAGCTTAGAAGAGTACCGCGCCCTCTACGACAAAGCCGCTTCTGACCCCCAAGCATTCTGGGCCGAACTCGCTACCCAAGAATTGCACTGGTTTCAAAACTGGGATACCGTGCTCGACTGGCAGCCACCTGTTGCTAAATGGTTTGTCAATGGCAAAATTAACATTTCTTACAATTGTCTCGATCGCCATTTAACCACTTGGCGCAAAAACAAAGCCGCCCTCATCTGGGAAGGCGAACCCGGAGACTCCCGTACCCTGACTTACGCGCAACTCCACCGCGAAGTCTGCCAAATGGCTAACGTGATCAAAGAATTGGGAGTCCAAAAGGGCGATCGCGTCGGCATTTATATGCCGATGATTCCCGAAGCTGCGATCGCCATGCTAGCCTGCGCCAGAATCGGTGCAGTACACAGCGTTGTTTTTGGCGGATTTAGCGCTGAAGCTTTGCGCGATCGCCTCAACGACGGCGAAGCAAAACTCGTCATCACCGCAGACGGCGGCTTCCGCAAAGATACAGCAGTCGGCCTCAAAGTACAAGTAGACAAAGCCCTCGCCAACAACGCTGCACCTAGTGTTACCAACGTTCTCGTCGTCCAGCGTACCAAACAACAAGTGCACATGGAACCAGGGCGCGATCATTGGTGGCACGACTTGCAAAAAGGTGCATCGGCAAATTGTCCCGCCGAACCGATGGATAGCGAAGATATGCTGTTCATTCTTTACACTTCAGGAAGTACCGGCAAACCCAAAGGAGTCGTCCACACCACAGGCGGCTACAACCTTTACACCCACATCACAACCAAGTGGATCTTCGACCTCCAAGAGACCGATATCTACTGGTGCACCGCTGACGTAGGCTGGATTACAGGCCACAGTTACATAGTCTACGGCCCGCTTTCTAACGGTGCGACTACCGTCATGTACGAAGGTGCACCCCGCGCCTCCAACCCCGGCTGTTTTTGGGATGTGATCGAAAAATATGGCGTCACCGTTTTCTACACTGCACCCACTGCGATCAGAACTTTCATGAAAATGGGCGAACACTTGCCCAATGCGCGCAATTTGTCATCCTTACGATTGTTAGGAACTGTCGGGGAACCGATTAATCCCGAAGCTTGGATGTGGTATCAGCGAGTAATTGGCAAGTCGAATTGTCCGATCGTTGATACTTGGTGGCAAACAGAAACTGGCGGAATTATGATTACCGCTTTGCCCGGTGCAATTCCCACAAAACCAGGTTCTGCAACCCTTCCATTCCCCGGAATTGTTGTCGATATTGTTGACCAAGATGGCGAACCAGTAACTAATGAAAGCGGCGGTTATTTAGTTGTGAAGCATCCTTGGCCGGGAATGATGCGGACTCTTTACAACGATGCCGATCGCTTCCGTCGCACTTATTG
>JAJAYT010000269.1 GCA_026786085.1 Microcoleus sp. CAN_BIN18
AATTAAAACAGTTTGTAGTAAGGACTTTAGTCCTGAAAAGGCTGTGTTAGAAAGGACTGAAGTCCTTACTACGAACCCGGAAAATTTCGATGGTTTCTACAGCACTACTTGTGAGACAATTAGAAATTAAGAATTAAAACAGTTTGTAGTAAGGACTTTAGTCCTGAAAAGGCTGTGTTAGAAAGGACTGAAGTCCTTACTACGAACCCGGAAAACAACTAATAACTGATACACAAAAAATGACCTTGGATTGGATTAGCCCTGCTGACAGGTTGCAAACACTACCGCCCTATGTATTTGCCCGTCTCGACGAACTCAAAGCCCGCGCCCGCGAACAAGGACTAGATTTAATAGACTTAGGAATGGGAAACCCCGACGGTGCCACTCCTCAACCAGTAGTAGAAGCCGCCGTCGCAGCTATCCAAAATCCTGCAAATCACGGCTATCCACCGTTTGAAGGAACTGCCAGTTTCCGCCGCACAATTACCAAATGGTACAGCCGCCGCTACAATGTTGAACTCGATCCAGAAAGCGAAGCATTACCTTTATTGGGTTCTAAAGAAGGTTTAGCGCATTTTGCGATCGCCTATATCAATCCTGGCGACTTAGTATTAGTACCAAGTCCCGCTTATCCGGTATTATTTCGCGGCCCGATTATCGCCGGTGCCAAAGTTCACAACATCATCCTCAAACCAGAAAATGACTGGGTAATTGACTTAGGTTCGATTCCCGACAGCGTAGCCGAACAAGCAAAAATTCTCTACTTTAATTATCCCAGTAATCCGACTGGAGCAACTGCCCCGCGAGAATTTTATAAAGATATTGTTGCTTTCGCGCACAAACATCAAATATTGCTGGTTCACGACTTGTGTTATGCGGAATTAGCCTTTGACGGCTATCAACCGACAAGTTTATTAGAAATTCCCGGCGGTAAAGAAATCGGCGTCGAATTTCATACGATGTCTAAAACATACAATATGGCTGGCTGGCGAGTCGGTTTTGTAGTAGGAAACAGCCGGATTATTCAAGGTTTACGCACTTTAAAAACTAACTTAGACTACGGTATATTTTCCGCCTTGCAAGCAGCAGCAGAAACTGCACTGCAATTACCCGACAGTTACTTGCACGAAGTGCAGGAACGCTACCGGACTCGCCGCGATTTTATGGTTGCAGGACTGGCAGAATTAGGGTGGAATATTCCTAAACCTCTGGCTGCAATGTATCTTTGGGTTCCTTGCACTCCGGGCATGAGTTCGACTGATTTTGCCCTGAATGTTTTGCAGCAAACGGGTGTGGTTCTGACTCCTGGCAATGCTTTTGGCCCTGGTGGCGAAGGATATGTGAGGGTTAGTTTGATTGCAGATTGCGATCGGCTGGGAGAAGCTTTGCGCCGCTTAAAACAAGCAAACATTCGCTATCAATAAACATCAGTCATCTTGCCCTGAGCGAAGTCGAAGGGTGGTCATTGGTCATATTATATCCTGTCAATTCCTCCTAATAAAATTGGTTTGTAGTGAGGACTTTAGTCCTGGGATGGATGCGGACTAAAGTCCTCACTACAAACCCTACAAATGATGACTATAAAGTTTTAATTTTGTCAACCACCCAGCCAAAAGTTTCCATAACTTGCTTGAGGGCAGATTCCTCTTGCAAAGTAAACAAAGCGAGACTCGGCGACCTTCTTTCCCCAGGTTCTGTAGGCAGCGACAGACCGATCGAACTCAGCTTATTTCTCAATTCCAGCCAATTTTGTTCCGCATTAAATGGCGGCCGGGAACCGTAATTGTCAGCAGAAATCTCCATTCTGCCAACAATATCTACAGTGAATAACTGATAGGGTTTTTTGCCCTTTTGAGGCAACTGGGCGGCGAAACCGCCGTAGGCATCCCCTGTTCCCCACTGGATTTGAACTTCGGGTTCTTGACCTTTCGCCCAAAGGTAAATTTCTCTTGCCATTTGCGCTTCGTCCGCGCCCCGTCTAGCTTTGATTTCCGCAAAAAATGAAGATTCATCCCAGCGCCTTCTTTCGCGCGTTGCGTTGGATTTCTTCTGCTGTGCTTCGGATGTCTGACCGATGACTCTGGGAACCAAAGTTTTCAAACCATCTTCACTCACATATTGCTTAATTTCCAGGGCTAAAACTTCAACCGGGTCCATTTGTTCGTTGAGAAATTCGACAACTCGGCGCATTTCAGAGGAAATCTCGTCAGCTACAAATACTAGGCGAACTTTACCCGCTTGCAAATTAGTTTTAACTTTCTGCCAAAATAGGTCTTCATTCACGTCTTCACCGAGAAACTCTTCAAAAATCTGTTCGGGATCGCGACCCCGATCGCGACAATTAGCTTCAAACAGAGCAATAATTGAATCGACCGGCCAGTAAACTACCGCATTAGCAGCATAGTCGATCGACTGACCCAAAACTTTTTGTCGGAGTTCAGCATTAGGAGTGCGCCTGACATCCACCAAAGTAGGAACGGCATTTTGGTCGAGAAACAAGTGATCCAGCGACCATTGGACGGCTGTTTCCTCATCGCTGGGCATTGCAGCTTCCCGCGAAATTAACAGCCACCTGCGCGCCGTCGCGCGATCGATTTGGTCTCCGGCGATCAAGTTAGGATAAGTTATTAGCAAGTCTTGTAACTGGTCTTCCGAGTCGTAGGGCTGTTCCATCATTTCTACCAGCCTGTCGTCGTCCTGAATCAGATAAATACCTCCAGCCATGCACATCCACCTAGTAAGTTTTAGATTTTAGATTTTAGATTTTAGATTTTTAGTCATTGGTCATTAGTCATCAGTCATTAGTCAGTTGTCATTAGTCATTGGTCATCAGTCATCAGCCAATGACTTAACAAGGCGAAAGGCATTAGTCATTGAGCATTCTTCATAATTAAAGAAAAATTTTGAATTCAAGAATTTTCCTTGTTTGTCAATTCCACAAAAAACTCCTTCTGACTACTGACTAACGACTAATGACTAATGACTAATGACTAATACAACCAGTAAATACTCGCTGTGCCGGCCCAGTCATGTAAATCCGCCCAGAAACTTCTGCCCATTCGATTTCCAAAACGCCGCCGGGGAGTTCAACAGCAGTTGCCCGATCGCACTTTCCGACCAACACCCCAGCCACCACAGCAGCACAAGCACCAGTCCCACAAGCTAGAGTAACACCTGCGCCTCTTTCCCACACCCGCATTTTTACGTAGTCCCGTCGTATAACTTGAATAAATTCCGTATTGGTACGCTGCGGGAAGGCCGGGTGGTGTTCGAATTGAGGCCCGACAGTTTCTAAAGCAACAGCCGAAACATCGTCTACAAAGGTAATGCAGTGAGGATTACCCATGCTGACACAGGTAACAGACCAAGATTTACCAGCAACTTCGATCGGCACATCTATCACTTTCGCATCCGGTGCAGCCAAAGTTGTCGGAATTTCCGCAGCCAGTAGCCGGGGAAGTCCCATATCCACCTTAACTTGACCGTCCGATCGCAATTCGGGACTAATCACACCAGCCAGAGTGTGGATGCGGTAGTCAGTTTTCGCCTTCTCACCTTCCAAATCGGCGATAAACTTAGCCAAACAGCGAATCCCGTTGCCGCACATTTCCGGTTCCGAACCGTCGGAGTTAAAAATCCGCATCGTATAGTCAGTGCCGTTTTGACCCGGAAGAGCAAAAATCACGCCGTCTGCGCCAATGCCAAAATGTCGATCGCACATGGACACAGCTTGTTCTGGTGTTAAAACTGGTTCTGAGGAGTGGCGGTTGTCAATCAGAATAAAATCATTGCCCAGTCCGTGATACTTCGCAAACTCGATCGGCATAAAAACAAACCTCTTTTGGTTAAAACTGATTAATTGATAGACTGCATACAGTCATTCAGTCATTACTTATTTGCCAGTTGCGTCCCGCCCGGATGTCATTAGTCCTCAGTCCTCACTCCTCAGTTTGCCACCAAAGACTAATGACTAATGACTAATGACCAATGACCAATGACCAATGACCAAATTACCCATTTCCCAGTATGTCCGAATTTGAGACAGGATTGCCCAGCGTTCGCCTAATACAAAGCTACATCAAAGACAAAGAACAGGTAGAGATCAAACTCATGACTGGCGACTTGCTAGTCGGCAGAATTTTTTGGCAGGATAATAGCTGCATTTGCCTCCTCGATGCCTCAGAAAAACAAATTCTGATCTCGCGATCGGCAATTGCCTATATCAAACCCAACGGCTGAGGAGAAGGGGAGAAGGGGAGAAGGGGAGATGGGGAAAATATTCCCTCTTCCGTCTTCCTTCTTCCTTCTTCCCTTTTCCTTCTTCCTTCTGACTAATGACTACTGACCAAGGACTACTGACTAATGACTAATGACTAATGACTACTGACTACTGACTAATCGCTAAACAGCTTTTCGCTAACCTGTGCGGTAACAAAAGGCAGGTTTAAGGCAGGTTGCGCGATCGGCTGTGATGCCGTCCGCTGCATCAAGCCGAGCTCGTAGAAACCGCCGCACAGCAACAAACGATCGCCCTCTTGCAAATCAGTAGTTCCCTCCGGCCAGCGAGTAAACTTCCCTTCCCGGCGGATCGCCCGCACCTGCACCCCGTACTGAGTCAGCAAATCAATCTCCGACAGTTTTTGGCCCGCCCACGGGCTGTTTGCTGGCAGCCTCAGCCACTGACAAGAACTGTCGCCTTGCGGGACGGCAATTTCCCCCTTCGCCAGCAACTCAAAACTCACGAGTTCTTCCGGTTCTCCGACTACCAAAACCCGATCGCCCGATAGCAAAGCAGCCTTCCCGTTGGGATAGTCTATTTCCTCGCCATCTGCGCGGACGATCGCCATCACACTGACCCCTGTCAACTGTCGCAAGTTAGTTTCTTCCAGAGTCATGCCAGCGATGGGAGAACCCTCCGGCAAGTTGTACCAATCGCTGTTCATATCTCGAACCGCCACTTTCAAATCCCGCGAAACCGCCTCTTGTTCGCGTCGCGGCCGCAATTCCAGATAGCGGCTGCTGCGAATTTGCTGCACTTCTCGCCCAATTGCCATTGCCGAGACTCCCATCCCAGCCAGCAAGTGGGAAGACAATTCTAAACTCGCCTCAAACTCAGGCTGCACGACTTCCCATGCGCCCAGTTGGTAAAGCAGTTCAATGTCTTTATCTTTGTTAGCCCGCACCACAATATCCAAATCCGGGACTAATTCTAAAGCCCGCTTCAGACACAAACGAGTGCTCATAGGATCGGGAAGCGTCACCGCCATTGATGCGGCCCGTTCCACCCCCGCAGATTTCAAGACGTGCAAACTGGCAGCATTACCGTAAATATAGGGAATTCCTAGCACTCTGCACTCTTGAATTCTGCTTTCCGACTCATCGATCACCACAACTGAACAGTTGCGACTTTGCAGCACTTTGATTAAAGTTCTGCCAACACGCCCGTAGCCGCAAACCACAACATGATTTTGTTCCGGCAAATTTTCAGCTATTTCCACAGGTTGAGATGTTTCGTCAAAATAGCGCTGCAAAGGCCCGAAATTTTCCGCCCAATTGAATAACTGCGGCACGCTTCTCAATACAAACGGCGTCAGTACCAGAGTGACTGCTGTCGTTCCTAAAATTAACAGATAAACGTCTCGCGAAACCAGCCCCAAGGCTTGACCGGAACTAGCGAGAACAAAGGAGAATTCTCCGATTTGAGC
>JAJAYT010000270.1 GCA_026786085.1 Microcoleus sp. CAN_BIN18
GTAGCAAGACTTTGTAGAAATCGTATTAAATAACAAACAATGAATTCACAACTTTCTACGTTTTGGAGCTTACCAGCAGATCGGGTGCTGGCTCAGGTGAAGTCTACAACCGCAGGTTTAAGCAGTCAGGATGCTAAACAACACCTGAGCGAGTATGGTGCGAACAGCCTGAAACAAAAACAAAAATCGAACTCACTGACGCTGTTGCTCAACCAGTTCAAAAGTCCGATTATTTTGATTCTGATTTTTGCCGCCGCGCTGTCGATCGCTCTCCGGGATGCGGCAGATGCGATACTTATTTTGGCGATCGTCCTAATTAGCGGATTGTTAGGATTTTGGCAAGAACGGGGAGCGACAAATGCTGTTGAGAAACTCCTGGCTTTGGTGCAAGTAAAAGCAACGGTGTTGCGGGATGGCAAATCTCAAGAAATCCCCAATGAACAGGTGGTTCCGGGTGACATTGTGTTGCTTAATGCTGGCGATAGCATTCCTGGTGACTGCCTGATTTTAGAGTCGAAAGATTTGTCGGTGAATGAAGCGGCTCTGACTGGAGAAACTTATCCGGCTGATAAACTCAGCGGCGTTTTGCCCGCAGAAACCGATTTGGGCAAGCGCACTAACATCCTTTATATGGGCACCAATGTCATCAGCGGTACTGGCAAAGCAGTGGTGGTGCATACCGGAAAGGAGACTGAGTTTGGTAAGGTATCGGAACGATTGAAACTTAGGCCGCCGGAAACCGAATTTGAACAGGGACTCAGCAAGTTTGGCTACTTTCTGATGGAGGTGACGCTGATTCTGGTTGTCCTGATTTTTGCGGCAAATGTTTACCTGAAACGCCCGGTTTTGGAATCATTTCTATTTTCCCTAGCGCTGGCGGTTGGTCTGACTCCTCAACTTCTGCCTGCTATTGTCAGCCTCAATTTGTCTCGCGGCGCTAAGCAAATGGCGAAGAAGCAGGTGATTGTGAAGCGGTTGGCTGCGATCGAGAATTTTGGCAGTATGAACGTGTTTTGTACGGATAAGACGGGCACGCTGACGGAAGGGGAGGTGAAAATTCACTCGGCGGTTGATGTGGATGGCAAGGAGAGCGATCGGGTTTTGCTCTACGCTTATTTAAATGCTGCGTCTGAATCTGGCTATGTAAATCCGATCGACCAAGCGATTCGCCAGCACAAGACATTCGACATCTCAGGCTATCAAAAGCTCGATGAAGTCCCCTACGATTTCAACCGCAAACGCTTAAGCATTCTGTTTAAACAAGAGAATACGCATCTAATTGTCACCAAAGGAGCGCTCAAGAATATTCTGGATGTCTGCTCAACGGTAGAGACGGGTGACGGGAAAACGATCGACATGGCAGCAGGGCGGCAGCAAATCGAGCAACGCGCTGAAGAATTGGGCAGCAAAGGATTTCGAGTATTGGGAGTTGCTTACCGCAATTTTGAGCGCGATTCCTTCAGCAAAGACGATGAAACGAACATGACATTTCTAGGCTATCTGGCGCTGTTCGATCCGCCGAAACCAGGCATTGCTGACACCCTCAAAGATTTGGTAGCCCTGGGCATCACGCCGAAGATGATTACCGGCGATAGTCGGGCTGTGGCGATCAGTATTATTCAACAGGTAGGACTACCTGCATCAAAGGTTTTGACTGGTGCCGAGCTCCAAAAACTCAGTGATGAAGCGCTACTGCACCGTGTTGGAGAAACCAATGTCTTTGCTGAAGTTGAGCCCAATCAAAAAGAGCGAATCATCATCGCACTCAAAAAAGCAGGGAATGTGGTTGGCTATTTAGGAGATGGCATTAACGATGCTTCTGCGCTTCATGCTGCCGATGTGGGAATTTCCGTTGAGAGTGCGGTTGATGTGGCGAAGGAAGCAGCAGATATTGTGTTGATGGAAAAAGACCTAAATGTTTTGGTTGAGGGTGTGAAGGAAGGACGGGTAACGTTTGCTAATACGCTGAAATACGTGTTTATGGCAACAAGCGCTAATTTCGGCAATATGTTCAGCATGGCAGGTATTTCTCTGCTTTTACCGTTTTTGCCGCTACTGCCCAGTCAGATTTTACTCACAAACCTGTTGACTGATTTTCCCGAAATGACGATCGCCACCGATCGCGTTGACAGGGAATTGATCAACAAACCCCGCCGTATGGATATCAAGTTCATCCGCAAATTTATGTTGGTGTTTGGTTTACTTAGTTCAGTCTTTGATTATCTCACGTTTGGAGCATTGATATTTCTGCTGCACGCTAACGAGGCGCAATTTAGAACTGGTTGGTTTATGGAATCGGTGATTTCTGCATCCATGATTGTGCTGGTAATTCGGACGCGGCAATCGATTCTCGCCAGCAAGCCGGGAAAGTATCTGTTGATGTCAACGATCGCGATCGTCATTATTACACTCTTCCTTCCCTATACTCCGGTTGCAGGTTTACTGGGATTCCAATCCTTGCCGCTCGAATTCCTGTTGGTGCTGGCGGCAATTGTCGGACTCTATATCCTCTGTGCAGAAACTGTTAAACGAGTTTTCTATCAACACGTACAATAGACTTAAATTGGCTAATTTTTTGATTAATAGATCGACCGCAGATGAAAGGCAGATAAACACAGAGCAACGCAGATGCAATTTCAAGAATTGAGAGCGAATGAATGCAATTCAATTCTAATCTGTGAAAATCTTCTCTAGCTATCCAGAGGCAGAGAATGCTCTCACTTAACTGGGAGATGCTGAATTAGCAATCAATCAGGTATTTATTGCAAAAGATGCCGATCGCCTGAATCATAGCAAAGTGAAATTGTATCACTGATTCGCTATCGCTCAAATTGTTTCTGGTTCGTTTTCATCCCGTCACCCACCTGAGTACAGGTAGGGTGCGGGACTGCCCACTCACATTCAGTTAAATCGATCGCAATTGCATGATTTTTTGTACAGAATTTGAGTGCACCCAAGCGATAAACCTTCTAAAACAGGGTTCATTCCTTGAATCAATGGTTCAGTTTCGATTCGCCAATGGCTTGCTGTCACAGCGAAATTAGATGCGAAGCCGAAGAGTTTAATTAAGGCGATTGAGGCAACTCGATCGCAACTGGCTAAGCTTGGCCAAAGGAGGAATTGATGGAAACTATGCAGATGTCCAAGGTTCATGAAACCACTTACAACGCCGTCTTTGCACACCCGATCGCCCGAAACCTTCAGTGGCGCGATGTGCGATCGATGCTCAGCGCACTCACCGACGTGGAAGAGGAGCACAACGGCAATCTGAGATTTATGCGGAATGGCGAGACGCTGACAGTTCACCCCCCGAAGCACAAAGATTTATCTGATTTGAACAAACGATGTGGCAGTCATCGCGATCGCCTACGCTTTGACAAAATAAGTCCAACAGCAAGCTAAAATATTGGGAGAAAAGATTCAGAACGAGAATGGAGTTGATGGGGCAGTTAAAGCGATCGCTAGCTGCCTTCAGCAAAGATGAACCTGAGAGATGGGGCGATCATAATTGACTTTGTACGAAAACCTGCGGTAATATGCCGTATAATTATGTATTATCCTGCAACTGCGGTTTAGTATATAGTTAGGTGGTATTTTACTGCTTCCCAGATAGAGCAGGGCTAAAATAATAGAGCTTTTTAGAACTTGAACAATGAAAAAATATAATCAGCATTACGTTCCTCGCTCGATCCTGAGAAATTTTGTAATTGCTCAAGAGACTAAGGATGTATTTTGTTTGATGAAAGATCAGGGTGGAAAATTATTAGAAGCAGTGTTGATAATCTATGTGCAGAAAAGAGTTTCTATTGTTTTTCTGTAGAGATTGAAGATGAAGATACAGGCATACTTCTTGATTACGATTACGATTACGATAAACCAGTTTTTGACGAAATTGATGGGGGAATTGCTCCAATAGTCAAACAAATAGTTAGTCAAGGTAGTGTTGATGTGCTAACTGATGATAACAGAAAAAAACTTGCCAAGTATGTCACATATCAGTATATAAGGTCGCCTGCCGCCAAGAATCTTGCTAGATATTTAACTCCAAGTGAAAGAGATGCAAGGCAAATTCAGGGCTTAAGTTTATTGGAGGAAAGTTTTATTAATGACTTATCTAATATTATTTACAATCTTAAATTAAAGCTTGTAAAAGCAAACGATGACGTGGAATATGTTATCTCTGATTCTCCTGTACTATTGTCTCTAAATGCAGAAGGAATTTATTTCCCCATAAGCCCAGATTATTGCTTATGTTATCAAAAAGAAAATGCTGATACATTAAACTCTATATGTATCAATGAAATAGAATTTATAACTTCAGTTAGATTTAATATTTCCAAAAGTAAAGAGGTATTAACTAATATTTGGCAGAATACCCATCAAGAATATATCTCTAAATTCTGCGGTACAGGTATTCCTTCTTATTGGAAGTGTATCTTAAAAAATAAAGATTGGGACTATTGCATTGAAAACTTTAAGGACAATATATTTGAATAACTCAAAGCATTGATAAACAAGTTTGCTTGATAAGCCTAACCAGTCATTGGAGCGAAACTAAAGACTAGACTGATGGATACCAAAATATAATGTAGTCCGCTCAAGTCCAAGCCGTTAGATTTACTATTTAATTTCTCAATATCGCGATCGCTTATTTACGAGCAAAAACGTCTAAAAATTGCCGAACAAAAGAAGCGAAAAATCAAATCATTTGAGAATCTTTGTTGTTGGGTGAAATAGCGATCGCCTACAGCAAACTTTAACGGTCAAGTCATCGACATTTTCTGCTTGCCAAAGTGGTTCGCCGATCGCATTTTCACGCTCTATGGTGGCTTGCTGATAGTTGCGCTTCTGCTTCTTGTGATTAGATTGTTGAGTTGATGGGCAATCATAATATCCGCCTGCGGATACATATATATATATGATGCGATCGCTATTCTAGATAATATCCTAACGCGCAGAGAAGCGCATCAATAAAAAAAATGCCGTAGTTGTGAGCGCTTCCTCTGTGGTAGTTCTTTTAACCAAAAGCTTTTAACCAGTAACATACATCGTATTTTTAACCAAACCTTCAGCGCAAAGTGCTGTATCTTGCCCTTTAAACCTTTTAAAATATGACTAAAATCCCAGAAATTTCTCTAGACGATTTGTGGGAATCAGCATCGAAGAGCGATCGCCCGTGCATTAGTAAATCATCCGGCCTTGGTGTTGGCAGATGAGCCGACGGGCGCATTAGATTCCACAACTTCTCAGGAGATTATGGATCTGCTGACGGAATTAAATCAACAGGGTACAACGATCGTAGTTGTCACCCATGATGCAAGTGTAGCGGCGCAGACGAAGCGAACGATTTATATGGTGGATGGCAGGATCGCCCTGACTGCGAATGCAGGAGTGCAGCCTGTGGATAATCATTTGATAGCCAATTCTGCTATCGTACAGCGGTGATATCTCGCCCAGAAATCTGAGAAGTGACGATTAATATCGCGATCGATTCATACAGTAACTCAAACGGTAGTCAATCAAATTTGTAGATGAGGTTGTCAATATTAAGCAGGAGAAATTAATTGATGTCCAGATATCCAAGACTCATCAAACCATTTACAGAGACATCTTTCAACACCCGATCGCCCGAAACCTTCAGTGGCATGATGTGCGATCGATGCTCAGCGCACTCACCGACGTGGAAGAGGAGCACAACGGCAATCTGAGATTTACGCGGAATGGCGAGACGCTGACAGTTCACCCCCCGAAGCACAAAGATTTATCCGACATTGAGGAATTGATGGAGATTCGCCACTTCCTGGAGCGATCGGCTGTACCCGCACAGGCGATCGTTGCCGAGGGTGGGCACCTGCTAGTCGTGATCGATCACCGCGAGGCTCGCATCTATCAGACCGAAATGCACGGCTCAGTGCCGCAGGTGATTAGGCCTTACGATCCAGACGGCTCACATCGCAACCTGCGCTACGTGGAAGAGAATTCCAGCGGCCAGCGCAAGCCGGAACTCAAACCCTTCTACGAAGCGGTAGTACAGACGCTGAGTGGCGCAGAGAAGATTCTGATTTTTGGTAGCTCGACCGGAGCCAGCAGCGCGATGGACTATCTGCTGGCCGAACTGAAAAAACATCACCCGGATATCGCTGGGCGAGTGATCGGTGCGATCGTCGTCAACGAACAACACATGACTGAAGATCAGTTGCTCGCACAGGCGCGATCGTTCTACGCGACAAACGAGCAGTGAGGTATTGTATATGCCGGCTCGACGACAAGTTATTTTAGCAATTGCCACACTGGCGGGTGGGACAGCCGCCTATACAGCAGGGTCTTTTCAGCGTGCTGCTAGTCGATACGACGAGGCAGTGCGTAACAGCGACACACTACAGAAAATCCGCCGATCGGGTTTTTAGCAGTAAATCGCGAACTGGTTCGCTATGCCACACTCGCGCCGTCCAGCATAATACTCAATGCTGGAAATTCGGGATAGAAACTCAGAGCATCTCAATCTTGCCGGATTGGTCGCGACGGTGCCCTGCTGTCGATCCTGATAACCATCATATGTTTGTGAGTTTGGGCTGTGCAACCGAGAATTTGATGCAAGCGGCGCAGGCTTTTGGCAAGCAGGGACAAGTGCATTTCGACTCTGCTATGGATGTTGTGAAAGTCAGCTTAGAACCATCACAAACTGTTATTTCCCCGCTCTTTGATGCAATTCCTAAACGGCAGTGTACCAGAGTCGAGTATGACGGCAGAAAATTAAGCAACGATGACTTGAAATCCCTGGCATCTGCGGGGCAGGGTAAGGGAGTCAATATGCTACTAATCACTGAAAAAGAAAAGGTCGATCAAATCCTTGAGTATGTAGTTCAAGGCAATACGACGCAGATGAACGATCGCGCTTTTGTCAAGGAACTCGAATCTTGGATTCGCTTTGGTTATGACGAAGTGGTGAGCAAGGGCGATGGTTTATTTTCAGGATCTACTGGAAATCCTGTTATTCCTCGATGGCTGGGGATGGAACTATTTAATTTATTTTTTGCTGCAAAAAGTGAAAATGACAAATATGCCAAACATATCCGTAGCTCTGCGGGCATCGCTGTGTTTGTATCCGATCGTAATGACAAGGAGCATTGGGTGGAAACAGGGCGATGTTATGAACGTTTCGCCCTACAAGCTACGGCGCTAGGTATCAAAAATGCACTGTTGAATCAGCCGATCGAGGTTTCGGCATTGCGCCCGCAGTTCGCGACTTATCTTGGTATGGGCGATCGCAGGCCAGATCTGGTTCTGCGTTTCGGCTATGGCCCTGAAACTCCGAGATCGCTGAGGCGATCGCTCGATCGAGTAATCGTTGCATGAACATGAACCAGTATGAAGATATTTAAACTGCTCAGCATAGGATTAGTGATTGGCTTGGCGGGATGCGGTCTGATTATTCTCAACCCCAACGTTAAAGGAAGCGGTACTGTTAAGACCGAGAAAAGATCGCTTGCTTCCTTCAATTCGCTAGATGTGAACCTTGTCGGTTCGATCCAAGTGCGTTCTCAAGGGCAGCAGAATGTCGAAATCAGTGGCGACGATAACATCATCCCCTTAATTACTACTGAAGTTAAAAACAATACTTTGTACATCCGACCCAGTAAAGGATACAATCCTCAGCAAAAGCTACAGATCGCTATATCCACTCCCGATATTAAAAGTTTTGTCTTCGATGGGGTTGGTGAAGCTAATCTATCAAATGTCAAGAATGACCGAGTGGAGATAGTGGTGAGCGGGGTCGGAAGTTTAAGTGCATCTGGTGAAACAAAAGAAGCAGATATTACATTATCTGGTGTCGGAAGTGTGGACGCGAAGAATTTACATTCTGTCAACGCGAAGGTAAATTCGAGCGGAGTAGGTAAAGTTGAGATATATGCGACGGGACTGCTAGACGCAAAGGCCTCTGGTGTAGGGAAAATTAATTACTATGGAAACCCGAAAATAGTCAATAAGCAGGCTGATGGGATCGGGAAAATAAACGAAAGATAAATTCCGTTAACCTGTACTTTTTCCACTTTTTTTTCGTACTGGAAAACCCCATGATTTACTCACCTTTGATTTTGACACTACTATTGATTGGGCCAGGACTCGCGGCGATCGCATTTCTGCGATCGCCGTCAATCCGTGGACACCTACTGTTGTTCAGTATTTGCATCTTCTACGGCATATTCCCGCTCCTTCTAACTTGGGGAGGGCTCAATTTGGCGCAACGCTTTGGCTGTGCATCAGAAGCCATGCGTTTTCTTTGTCCTGCCCCTTCCTGGCATGGAGACATCATTACATGGATGGTCTTTGCTCACTGGCTTGCGATCGTAACTATCCCCTCCGCTATTTTGGGTGCGCTAGGACTTTTATTTTCTTTAATTCTGAAAATTAAGCGATCGCAAACAAACACAAATATTTCAGAGAGACCAACTACTTTTTTTTACCGCAGTCATCGCCACAAAGTAATTGCCGGAATATATGCAGCAATTTCACGACGGTGGAAACTACCAATTCAAGCAGTACGGATTGTCACCATAATCTTAGCTATTATCGTGCCGGGACTTGTTTTGTCACTTTATCTTTGGTGTTGGTTGGCGTTCCCTTTAGAGCAGGCGATCGAAGCTCATTAGACATTGATGATCGTACTGTTTCTCACCGAGAAAGGTTTTGTGCGGACTAAACGAATGGTGGGGAAACAACCGAAATTTTGTTGGTCAATATTCAGGATCAAACAGCGATCGCAGGAAAATGTAGTTACGATATAGAAAATGTAGTTACGATATACTGATGCTATACATTCAGGTATTTAGGTATGGCATCTTCTAAACTTGAGCATCTCCCTCAAAAACAATGGCACCAGCTATCGACTGCCGATGTTGCAGAAAATCTTGGGACAGATTTATCAACGGGGCTGTCGAGTGCAGAAGTACCTCAACGTCAGGAACGTGATGGCTTCAATGAACTGAAAGGACAAGCCGGAAAAAGTCCTGTTGTTCGCTTCCTGATGGAATTCAATCAACCTTTGATTTATATTCTGCTCGTTGCTGGTGTCGTCACGCTGCTGCTCAAGGACTGGGTAGACGCGGGGGTGATTCTGGGCGTAACGTTAATTAATGCGGTGATTGGCTTTATCCAAGAATCAAAAGCTGAAAATGCGATCGCGGCTCTAGCCAAATCCGTTACCACCGAAGCGACTGTCATTCGCAACGGGGAAAAGGTTCGACTCAACTCCCGCGAACTGGTGACTGGCGACCTCGTGTTGCTAGCCTCCGGTGACAAAGTACCTGCTGATCTGCGGTTGGTGGAATTGCGTGACTTACAAGTGAGTGAA
>JAJAYT010000271.1 GCA_026786085.1 Microcoleus sp. CAN_BIN18
ACATCGATTTATGGGAATTATTGCAAGCTGGTGACTTGCGGGCAGATGTTACTTTGCGTGACGGCGATACTATATTTATTCCCACTGTAACTAGCCTCAATCGCCAAGAAGCACCGACTTTAGCAGTAGCTAACATTACCGGACAAAGCACTCAACCAATTAATATTGCTGTGGTGGGCGAAGTGAGTCGCCCCGGTACTTATACTCTCGCAAGAAATGTTCAAGGTAGAGTACAAGAAAATGAAATCGGTGAAAATTCTGGTTTGTTTGCTGCTAGCGCAACTCCCGGCGGTGGGGAAACTGTTTTGCAGCAAACTGTAACGAGGGCAATTAAACTTGCGGGCGGTATTACCCCGGTAGCTGATATCAGACAAATACAAGTTCGCCGTCAGACGCGGGCGGGTACGGAACAAATTATTAATGTGAATTTGTGGCAACTTTTGGAAACGGGAGATGTATCTCAAGATTTAGTGCTGCAACAGGGAGATACGGTAATGGTTCCCAAAGCCGAAAATATCGACGCAGCCCAAGGCACAGAAGTTGCTAATTCTAATTTTTCACCGGATACGATTAAGGTGAGCATTGTGGGAGAAGTCGTGAAACCGGGAGCGTTTGCGGTACAGCCTAATACTACTCTCAATCAAGCGCTGGTAGCAGCAGGAGGTTTTAATAAAGCGCGGGCTCAAATGGATTCGGTGGATTTAATTCGCCTCAATCCTAATGGCAGTGTTTCGCAGCTAAGTGTTAAGGTGAATTTTTCGGCAACCGCCAATGAGGAAACTAATCCCAAACTACAAAATAATGATGTAATTATGGTAAGGCGATCGGGCCGCGCTGCATTTTCGGATAATGTAGGCGGGACTCTCGCTCCTTTAAGCCCCCTGCTGGGAATATTCCGGTTGTTCGATATTTTTCGGTGATTTGAGTAGACTAGCGCTAAGGCATCCTCAACCCAGTTTCTACAAAGAATTTCGGCTTGGGAACGAGATATCTAGTAAGAAACTCAGTTTATGAAACAGCGCCAGTCGTACAAACGTTTAAACAAATAAGTTGCAAAAATCAAATGAAACCAGGGAAAAATTCTCAAATAACACTGTTTAATAACAATAAGAAAGCTGCGGGACAGCAAAGAATATCTTCTATAATTTATGAAGAAGAGCAATTTTTCAGAGACAAAACAGAGGAACAAGAGTTAAGTTTTTGGCAAGTTTGCCGAAGCCGATCGTTCTTAGTTATCGGCGTAGCAGCGGCAGTGACAACAGGGGTATTTGCCTGGACTCTGAATCAAAAAAGTGAGTACGAAGGGCGCTTTCAATTATTAGTAGAACCCGCTGTTACGCAAAATACTTTAGCGAAAGTCTACTCCGGCGAGCTAAAACTGCAACCAGCATCTCCCGCAACGCCACAAAGTCCCGGATTTGACTATGAATCGCAGATTCAAGTTTTGCAAAGCCCGCAAGTAATGTCGCCGATTATTAAACAGTTGCGCGCTAAATACCCTGAAATAAATTACAACTATCTTTTGAACGAAAAAGCAGATAATCTGCCATTGTCTCAGGGAACCAGGCTGTCAATTAATCGGTTTAAAAATACCAAGATTATTGAGGTCAAATATCGGGATTATGACCCGAAGAAAATTCAGTTTGTGTTGGAAAAAGTTGCTCTAGGCTACCGCAACTACAGCGTGCAAGATACCAGCACTCAAATTAGTCAGAGTCTGGATTTTGTGAAATCGAAAATCCCTAACCAGCAAAAGCGCCAACAAGCTCTACAAACTGAAATTCAAAAATTGCGCCAGCAATACAATTTCATCGATCCGCAAATTCAAACCCAGCAACTTGCGCAGCAAATCAGCCAACTCCAAGCACAAAGATTGGAAGCACAAACGCAGCTCAATCAGCAGAAATTTCTCTATTCTAATCTGCAAAATCAGCTCGGATTAAATCAGCAACAAGCTCTGATGGCTTCGGCTCTGAGTCAAGCTCCCCGCTATCAAGGAATGCTGACTCAATTGCAGCAATTAGAAGGACAAATTGCGATTAATTCAGCTACTTATACCGACCAAACTCCGCAAATGCAGTTGTTTCGAGAACAGCGCAAAAACCTGATTCCTTTGTTGAAGAAAGAAGCCCAACAGGTTCTGGGAACTGATTTGGCTAAGGTAAATTCGCAAGTGATGGCTTTTCAAGATCCGGTGCGGATTAAGTTGATCGAGCAGTTTATTGGTACTGCTAATTCTATTCAAGTTTTGGGAGTGCGGAATCAAGTTTTGGCACAAGCTGCTAAGCAGTTGAGTCAATATTCTCAAGGATTCCCGGTGATTTTGCGACGCTATTCTGATTTGCAGCGGGAGGCGGATTTGACTAACACTACGCTGAATGGTTTGCTAGCAAAACAGCAGGCTTTGCAGCTTGAATCTGTGGGCAAAAAAGAGGTTGCTTGGGAAGTTATTGCGAAGCCGGAAATTCCGCGCTACAAAAATGGCGAATTGATGGCTGTTGCTCCGATTATGCCTTTGAATTTGGCTTTGGGTGGATTGCTTGGTTTGGTGTTTGGTACGTTAGCGGCGCAGTTGGCGGAACGGTTTAATAATAAAACGGTTTTCCAGACTCCAGAGGATGTCAAACATTCGATTCATTTGCCTTTGTTGGGGGTAATTCCTGCTAGCGATAAAATTTTGAGACTGCCGCCTGCGGAGACAACTTCGATTGATGTGGGAACTTCGCCGATGCCGACGGATGCTTTTCAAGAAGCTTTTCGATCGCTCAATGCTAATATTCGGTTACTAAACGTTGATTCTCCGATTAATTCTTGTGTAATTACATCTTGTCAAGTAGCTGATGGCAAGTCTACTGTAGCGGTAAATTTGGCGCGGGCGGCGGCTGCAATGGGCCAGCAAGTGCTGTTGGTGGATGCGGATTTGCGTCGCCCGCAGGTGCACGAAATGCTGGGTTTGCCCAACTGGCAAGGTTTGCACAATGTGATTGCGGATGATGTGGATGTGGAAAAGGTGATTTTGCGATCGCCCCGCGATGAAAACCTCTTTGTGTTAACATCAGGGCCAGTTCCTCCCGATCCCACGAAAGTGCTTTCTTCCAGAAAAATGCAGCATTTAATGGCAGCTTTGGCAAGTCATTTTGATTTAGTTATTTACGATACTCCGCCGCTTTTGGGTTTAGCAGATGCGAATTTGTTGGCGGCTCACACTAACGGATTGATGCTGGTAGTGGGGCTGAATCAAACTGAGCGGGAGGCGCTGTTGTTGGCTTTTGAAGATTTGAAAATGGCCGGGATTCCGCTGTTGGGAATGGTGGCAAATAACGATAAAGGCAGCAGGTATTATTATCAGTCTTACGTGCAGAATTACATTGAGGAAAAATCTGTTTGAGTAATCCGGGTTTGTTACCATAGTTGATGATTCGGCGATTGAAATCGCTACTACACAAACAAAGATGATTCGGCGATTGAAATCGCTACTACACAAACAAAGATGATTCGGCGATTGAAATCGCTACTACACAAACAAAGATGA
>JAJAYT010000272.1 GCA_026786085.1 Microcoleus sp. CAN_BIN18
CCACAAGAGTCACATCGAACAACCGTTTTGAATCGTACCCATAACAAGGGTGGTTTTATCAAGGAGCCGGATGAGGTAAAAGTCTCACGTCCGGTTCTGAAGGAGAGGTAGTGGTAGTAATGCCCCTATCGACTCTAACCATCCCAAAACGCCGCGATGACCATCAAAGAACTCCTCCTGCAAGAAATCGATAGCACCCCTGACGAACTGCTCACCGAGCTTCTGAGCTTGGTGCGATCGCTCAAATCATCTCCACACAGCCAACTCAATATCTACGAACAACTGTTAGAGCGAATCGACTACCTCGAAACCATTATCGGTATCCGCAAAGGACTCGAAAGCTTCGATCGAGGTGAAGGAATCCCCGTTGACCAAGCCATGACAGTGCTACAGCAGCAGTTCAACATTCCTCCCCGTCTATGACTTATCAAGTCCTAATTCAACCGCCCGCTTTTGAAGAAATTGAAGCCGATCGCCCTGACTGTTTTTTTCCACAATCACCCAACACACCAAACCAAGTCAAAACCAGAGGAATTTAATCACAATTCAAGAGAAAAGTCAACACAGTTTCATCAATTCCCTTAAGTGTCAGCGACTTATATTTAACAATTCGATCTTCCTCAACATAATCTGCAACCGCCGCCGAAATTAGCACAGTGTTTGGTTCCGCCACCTCTTGCAAACGGGCGGCAATATTCACGCTCGGCCCGATCGCAGTATAGTCCGATCGCTCCGGCCCACCAAACATCCCCACCACCGCAGTACCCTGATGAATTCCGCAGCGAAACCGCACCGGAGACACCCCATTTTCCCCCACAATTCCCTGTTCCACCCAGCGCTCGTTAAGCTTCTTAAGAGCCCGCAGCATTTCCCTTGCAGCAGCCACAGCGCGGCGTACTTGCTCATTAGGCGTTAGTTCCTCCGGCGCGCCAAACAAAGCCATTACCGCATCTCCGACAAACTTGTCCACCGTACCGCCGCTGTCAAAAATAGCCTTAGTCATTGCCGCCAAATATTCATTCAACAGCTCAGCTACCCGGCGCGAGCGCAGCGTATTTGCCATTTCAGTAAAACCGACAATATCACTAAACAAAATAGTAATCAATCGCGGTTCCGGGCGCAAATCCAGAGCCAAATCTCCAGCCGCTGCGGCCTTCACCATCGACGGCGGCAAAAATCGGCGCAGTACCGACTCAGTTAAATAACTGTTCAACTGCTGTACTCGGCGCTCGTTTTGTTTCAGGGCGATTAAATTCCGCACTTCTGCCAACAATTCGCGATCGTTAAAAGGCTTAGACAAATAAGCATCAGCACCCCGTTCTACTCCTTCAATTCGAGTATCTTCGTCGGCTTTAGCAGTCAGCAAAATTGTCGGAGTTCCCTGCAATTCCTCATCCTGTCGAATCATCCGAATCAAATCCAAACCCGAGATCAAAGGCATCATTAAATCTGTGACAATTAAATCCGGTCTGCGGTTTTTTGCCACGGCAAATCCTTCTTGTCCGTTGCGGGCGAGCAAAACTGCAAAACCGGAATCTCGCAGAATTCCCGATACATAAAAGCGCAAATCGGGATTGTCGTCAACCACCAGAACCGTTCCGACTGCTGTTTCTGAATTTATCGGTTCGAGAGCCTCGAAATTATGATTTTCTGCCTCATTTTCCGACAAATCAGCCTCCACGTCTGCCAGTTCCACCGCAGCTTTGGATGAGTGAAATTCTGCTGGTATTTCTAGTACCCGTTCCGAGGGCAAGTGAGTGGAACCGAAGTGCAGCCAAACGCTAAAAGTAGTACCTTCCCCGTAAACTGAATCGACGGAAATTTGACCGCCGTGGAGTTCGACTAATTCCTTGACAAGGGCCAAACCCAAACCGCTGCCTTCGTAGGAACGGTTGGCAGAACCTTCGGCTTGGCGAAAACGCTCGAACAAATAGGGAATTTGTTCGGTGCGAATGCCGATGCCGGTGTCTTTTACTTGCAGCAAGCAATGAGCGCCTGCGGGTTCAACTGTCAGGGTGATTGTTCCGCCTTCTGGGGTGAATTTGACAGCATTTGATAGCAAGTTGTAAATAACTTTGTCAAATCTTTCAATATCCAAATAAAGTAAAGGACATTCTTGCAGTTGGGTAATTAATTGCAGTCCTTTTTTCTCGCAGTAGGCGCGGAACGACTCTGCGGTAGAGTAACAGAAACTGACTAAATCGCAGGGGCGAAAACTCGGCTGCATCCGTCCAGCATCCAACCGCTGCAAGTCCAGCAGTTGATTTACCAAGCGCAGGAGACGGCGCGAATTACGCAAAGCGATTACCGCTTGTTCGTAGGGTAAGTCTTCTTGGCGGCCGCAAGCTGATTCTAGGGGGCCGATGGTTAGTGTTAGAGGCGTGCGGAATTCGTGGGAGATATTTTGGAAAAATTCGGTTTTGAGCCGATCGGCTTCTAGGAGCCGTTCTGCCTGCTGTCTGGTAGTCTGGTAGAGGCGCGACTGCTGCACGGCTAAAGCAGCTTGAGTTGCCACTATTTGAGCCAGGTCAATGTCTGAGAGTTTCCAGCGGCGAGTGCTGCTATTTTGGCGCAGGGAAATACTGCCGATGATTTTGCCTTCGGAGAGCAAAGGAACGACTAACAGGGCCCGGGCTGGCGATCGAACTTGCAGTTCTGTAACATTTAAATCGGGGCGTTCGTGGAGGTCTTCAATCGCCACCGGCTCTTTTGATACCATAACTTGCAGCAACACCGGATTGCCACGAATCGGCACCAAAGACTGCGGCAGGGAAGGATGGGCAAAAACCCAGCCGCGAGCGTTCGCAGCAGCGCTCTCAGCAGCAGTTTCAGGGCCAGAAGGGTTCCCAACTACCTCTGGATTGCTAAAACTTTGTTTGACAGCCACGGTATCCCTATTTGTGTCGTAGAGCCCCACGCACTGGACGTATTCGTCATCTTCTGTCCACAGAGAAAGGGCGCAGCCGTCAACTTGTAAAGCTTGACCTAGTTGTTGAGTAATGGCTGCAAAAATATTTTGGGGGTCGAGGCTCGATCGAATTGCCGTAGTAATAGTATTGACTAAGGCCTCGCGCTTTGCCAGCGCCCGCACCTTTTCGTAAGCCCTCGCTTGAGAAAGCGCTAAAGCCGCTTGGTCGGCCACCGTAATTACTAACTGTACCTCGTGGTCTTGCCATTGGCGCGATCGATCGAACTGGTGCAGCGCCAAGACAGCCATCAGTTCCGTTTTGTAAAACAGCGGTACGATTAAGCTCGATCGAATATTCGCAGCTTGATAAGCCTGCTGTCGCTGCTGATTGTCCCAGTTTAAAACTCTCTCATCAGTTTGGGCATCTTGAATCACCTCCACATCCCGAGTTTCCCAAACCAAATCCGGCAGCAAATCCGGCGAAAGTCCAGCAGCAGAACCATCTCGGAGTTTCGCGAACGGCGAATGGTAAACGAACCACTCATCCGCCACCCGGCCGTCTTGGAAAGGCCGCAGCAGACAGCAACTCACCTCAAACATCTGCCCTACGCTTTCCACAATTCTTTGCAGCATTTGCTGGTAATTGAGAGCCGATCGGATAGTATTGGTAACGGCATAAAGCAGCGATTCTTGCGAGAGAGCCCTACGCAGTTCATTGGTGCGCGCCTTCAGGATATTGTGAGTCCCAACAGCTTGACTCACAAGAGCCCTGAGTTCTTCAGCATCCCAAGGCTTGGTAACGTATTTGAATACTTTGCCAGCATTAATCGCTTCGACTAAATCTTCAACATCCGTATAGCCAGTTAAAATAATTCGGATCACGTCGGGGTATTGAGCCGCCGTCAGGCTGAGAAACTCCGTACCGCTCATTTTTGGCATTCGTTGGTCGGAGATAATCACCGCAACTTCTCCCTCCTTTGCCAAAATTGCGAGGGCGGCGGGGCCAGATTCGGCTCTGAGCACTTTGTACTCCCGATGAAAGGTGCGGTAAAGCAAGTCGAGGTTATCCGGTTCGTCATCGACAACCAGAATTTTTATCTTAGGATTTTCTTGGGAATTCATGCACCGTTCTCCTGTGCCCCGGGGCAGTTCGATTTAATAAGTGTGATGAAAGGAAGAATTCGCCGATTTCCATTAGACATCTCCCATAATTCTTGTGGAACAGGCCCAAAAGCCTGTTCAAAACAGGCTTTTTAGGAGATTTCCATTGTTGAAGTCACAATAATGCATCAATCTGAAATTGCTCTGAATTTGTTGAAGCAAAAATTAACTTTTATTTTTGATATCTGGGTGTTCAATTCGTAATTGTTCACAAGCCACAGTTTTCTGTCGTACACCCCAATTTGATTATTTAACTATTTTCACATAAAGTCGTCTTGCCGGAAGTGTCCTTGACCCTTCACCTTTATGCAGGAGAGGAAAATCAAATCCGGCACTTCTAACAGCCGTATGGATATCTCATAATACATAGGAATAACCGTCCTGATTGTGATTTGATTCGCCAAATTTATCTTCTATTTTTGTTCCACCGATCAGTTTGATCTGGTATGTGAAAACAGTTCGCAGCACGATATAATATGCACTCAATATATTCACCTGTGTTTTCTCCCAAGATTACACTTTAGTCCGATCGCGGGATATAGCCGGCGCTCCGGCGGGTGCGTATCAATGAGTGGAAGGACGAAGCGAAGCATTTTGACCGACAATTTATGAGCGAGAACCAGAGATTTACTACCGAAATGCCAGAGCCCCTACGAATATGTTTGCGAAAATGAGATGCACCCGCTCTCCAGCGCCCTTGCCCTGACTGATATTAGGGGTTGATTGACCAACTACAGAGCCGGAGCGCTCAAGAGCGGGTGCAATTGCTGTACGATCGATTTGAGTTAGACTTGCGCTTTTTCCCCTAATCGTGGCATCTCTTGTGCTTTGGGCAGACTTTCGATCGGCAAATTACTGCGACGAAACACCGCAAGCTTGAGCATCCATCTGTTAATCTTAGCTAGGGATGTACTTTGTGGAAACCGGCCAATTAGCTCGATCCAGGTTTTGAAAGTCTCATAAGCCCGCAGCGCAGAGTGTCGCAGCACAATATCGAGCCCAAAGGTGAAACAGGTAAAGCCGCCTCGCTCCCTTAACAGTTGACAGTTGACAGTTGACAGTTGACAGTTGACAGTTGACAGCTTGAGTGCGAAGTTTTTAGGCTGGGGATTTAAGCCCCAGCCTAAAAACAATCCACCTAAAGGTGGGGGCTTAAATCCCCTGTGCTTTGGTGACGGGCAATGAAGCCCAAAACTGCGGAAAGTTGGGTTGTCAGGTTCTGCGCTGCCGCGACGAACATCCGATCGATTGGCGTCCCCGATGTTAGAATCAATCAAACGTCGCTGAGTTTTGCGAGTTTTGCAATTACCGCTTGACCGATAGATACATTTTAGGCGATCGGGTATTTCCGTAAGCAAAGAGTGCTAGGGTGTCGGCAACCAGACGTTAAAACCTTTTTGATTGTTTTTAATACCTTTGGCGCTACCTACAAATCTAGTATTAGGGGATTGGTTTTGATTGACCCGAAATTTAGTTTAAAATGCTGAAACTTTCTAAGTTACATTAGATCATACTTAAACTTAAGCACAAAAAATGTGATTTAATTCTGCTAATAAACGCCTATAAATTACGTGATAAAATTAGTATAACATCAGTAATTTTTCTCAGTTTGGCATCTGAAAAACTAGCGTAAAAAGTATTAATATAGTGACCTGGAATTGTGAATCCTTCCTTTTTTTCCTCACCGTCTCACCAACAACAAACTCCCGGACTTTCTGGCTTTTCGATCCGGGTAGCTGCGTTGAACGACTTAACGCAGCTAGCCGATATTTTGGCCATGAGCTTTTATTCCCGCGAGGGGTTTGTAGAATGGATATATCCGGTGTTGCGTTTAGGCATTTACGAAGATTTAAAAAATCGACTGCGTTCTAAAGTAGAACATTATATTTGTCTGGTAGCTGATCTAGTCTCGCGCGAGGAGGGAACGCAGAAAGTGCGATCGCACCGACGAGATGAGTGCATAACAGGAACCATAGAAATGGCTCTGCGTTCTCGCTTCCCTTGGCAAATCCCGAGTTCTGACTATCCTTATTTGTCAAATTTAGCCGTCCACCCGGAGTATCGGCGGCAGGGAGTTGCTCAACTATTGCTCAGCAACTGCGAGGATACAGCCAAAGAATGGGGATTTTCGGAGATTTACCTCCACGTTTTGGAAAATAATCATCCGGCGAGACAGTTGTACTATCAAGCCGGCTACCGCTTACAACAGGTGGATTGGAATTGGACTTGTTGGGTTTTCGGCCAGCCGCGACGGCTGTTTTTACGCAAGCAGATTGTGATTTCATAAACTAAGGAATGAGAATTCAATAACTTACAATTTGATGATTCTTGTGGGATGGGCGTCCCGCCTGTCCAAAAA
>JAJAYT010000273.1 GCA_026786085.1 Microcoleus sp. CAN_BIN18
CCCGCTACCCCAGCACCAGCTATTCCTAGCTGTAGGAGTTGGCGGCGAGTCCAGTGCCCCGGCTTTTTCATCGCGGAACGATCGAATAAGTCTGCCATACTTCTTGATAATAATTGTCAAAACTTGGGTCGCATTAGAGTATAAGACATTTCCCGCTTGTTGTCAATTATTGTCAACTATTATCTTTTTATGCCAACTAAGAAAATTTCATGCTGATTTCATGCAGCTATGGGAGCCTAGCAGGTAGGGTTTAGTGCTATTGGCGGCTAACAATGTATACAGATTTACTGCTGTAAATTAGTGTTATGAAAATTTTGCTAGTTGAAGACGAGCCTGATTTAGGAAAAGCGATCGAGCGTACCTTAAAGCAGGAAAAATATATAGTTGACTGGGCGCAAAATGGCAATGAAGCTTGGGAATATTTAGACAGTCAGTGGACGCAATACACCTTGGCTATTTTTGACTGGTTGCTTCCGGGATTGTCGGGAATAGAACTGCTGCAAAGATTGCGCGCACAACATAGTTTTTTACCTGTTTTGATGCTGACAGCAAAAGACCGGATGGAAGATAAAGTAGCGGGATTGGATGCGGGGGCTGACGATTATTTGGTCAAGCCCTTCGGGATGGCGGAACTGTTAGCAAGGTTGCGCGCATTACAAAGGCGATCGCCCCAAATTCAGCCTCAACAGCTACAAATCGGAAATCTCGCCTTAGATTGCGGAAATCGCACGGCTTGTCATCTCAATCAAAACGGCACAAACCAGATAATTTCGCTGACAAACAAAGAATATCAACTGTTAGAATATTTTATGAAACATCCGAATCAAATTGTCACCACAGACCAAATTCGGAATCAGATATGGGAAGCCAGTGCAGATACTTTTAGCAATGTAGTAGCTGCTCAAGTGCGCTTACTGCGGCGCAAACTCGAATCAGTTGGCTGCGCAAATTTAATTGAAACTGTCCACGGTGTTGGATACCGGATGAGAAATTAAAGATAGGACGTACGGTTGAAACCGCGCCTACACAAACGATGTCCGGATGGTGCGCGGACTCAAGAAAGAAGATCACGTAATTTTACCGTCTGGTGTCCTGATCCCAAGCGTATCTGGCTATAATATAGAAAACTCGATCGCAAAAATGGCTCCCATGAAAGATTTAATCCAACAAGAGTTAGAAAAGTCAAAAACCTGATCTTAAGCTGATTCTCTCTTTTCTCCTCCTCTGCGTTCTCTGCGCCCTCTGCGGTTAATAAAAAAAGTCTCATCCTCAACCAATTACCAATTACCAATTACCAATTATGAAATGTGAAATGTGAATCAAAATAAACTCTTTAACCGAACCCGATCGCAATTAGCGATTTCCTACGCAGCAGTAATGGGTTTGATTTTAAGCTTGCTGGGATTTGGGGTATATCGGGCGATCGCCCACGCGCACTGGATTGCCATAGACAGGGAATTAGAATCGGTAGCGGGGACACTCCACGATAGCCTCGAAATCAAGCTACAGCAGCCCGGACGACTAGAACCAATCGTCAATGAACTTTTGCCAAACCTCCGCGTAATTGGAGTTAACGGCGTTAAACAACAGTTGCCCGATCGCCATATTTTAAGCGCGCTCAATCAAAGCTATTACTATATCCGTTTATTTGACTATTCAGGAAAATTGATTGCTACAGCAGGCGCTTATCCCGAAGTATTGCCGCCGACATTTAACTCGCAACATTGGCAAACAATCACTGACAGCCAAGGGAATATTTATCACCAAATTTCTGTATCGCTGCACACTAGAACACAGCAAGATTGGGGATATTTTCAAGTAGGGCGAAGTTTGCAAGATTTCAATAGTTATCTCAGTACAGTGAGATTAATTTTGAAGTTGGGATTGCCGACAGCGTTAATTTTGGTAGGTTTTTCTAGTTGGTGGCTGGCAGGATTGGCAATGAAACCGATTTATTCTTCCTACCGACAAATCCAACAGTTTACGGCGGATGCTGCCCACGAATTGCGGACGCCTTTAGCGGCATCTCAAGCAACTGTAGAATCGGCGCTGTTGATGCCAGAATTGGATGAGAAAGAGGCGCGGGAGATTTTGCGGACTGTCGATCGCCAAAACCGACGATTGACTCAGTTAGTGGTTGATTTGTTGCTGTTGGCGCGGATGGACTCTCAACCAAAATCCGTTAGCGAAGCCCTCGAAGAGGATCGCCCTCAGTTGTGTTGTTTGAATGACTTGGTTAGCGATTTAGTCGAGGAATTGGCTGCTTTGGCGATCGCCTCCGAGGTAGCGCTAACATCCGAAATCCGCGTACAGCAGCAGTTGAATGTTGTCGGAGATGCCGATCAACTTTACCGTTTAGTTACTAATTTAATTGTGAATGCCATTCAATACACTCCGTCTGGGGGAAAAGTCACAGTCATCTTAGATTGCAGTCACCAAGAGGCGATAATTCAGGTGCAAGATACCGGGATTGGGATAGCGGCGGCAGATTTACCGCGGATATTCGATCGCTTTTACCGAGTTAATAGCGATCGATCGCGCCATACGGGCGGTTCGGGGCTCGGATTGGCGATCGCCCAAACCATCGCCCGCGCACACCGCGGCAGCCTCAGCGCCCGCAGTGGGGGCAACGGCAGCACCTTTCTCCTGCGGTTGCCTTTGTGAGCTACCATGTGGGGGAAACCGAATCGTCTTTTTAGGGTAATCCCTTTTGTAGAAGATAGCGCGATCGCCCAAAATCAATACATAGTGATTAATTAGCAGTCATCAGAGAGAAAATTTATGACAGTTTTAGAACAGGGAACAATCTCTATCCATACCGAGAATATTTTCCCGATTATCAAGAAGTCGCTATACACCGACCATGAAGTCTTCTTGCGGGAACTAATTTCCAACGCCGTCGATGCCATTGCCAAACTCAAAATGGTTTCTCGTTCCGGCGAATACAGCGGCGACATCGGCGAACCACAAATCAATATTGCGATCGACACCGAAAACAAAACACTCTCAATTACCGACAACGGCATCGGGATGACCGCCGACGAAGTAAAAAAATACATCAATCAAGTCGCTTTCTCCAGCGCCGAAGAATTTATTCAAAAATATCAAGGCAGTGGCGATGACGCAATTATCGGTCACTTTGGACTCGGTTTCTACTCTTCTTTCATGGTCGCTCAGAAAGTAGATATAGATACCCTTTCTTACCAAGAAGGCGCACAAGCAGTACATTGGTATTGCGATGGTTCACCCGCTTTTGAACTATCAGAATCTGCCCGCACAGAACGCGGCACTACGATTACTCTCACTCTCCAAGACGAAGAACTAGAATATGTAGAAGCCACTCGCATTAAGCAGTTAATCAAAACTTACTGCGATTTCATGCCAGTTCCGATCAAATTTGAGGGAGAGGAACTCAACAAGCATAAGGCAATTTGGCGGGAAGCAGCCAGCAATTTGCAGAAAGAAGATTACTTAGAATTGTACCGCTATCTTTATCCGTTTCAAGACGAGCCGCTACTTTGGGTACACCTCAATACAGATTATCCTTTCATTGTCAACGGCATTCTATTCTTTCCCAAACTGCGGCCAGATGTCGATGTTACCCAAGGTAATATCAAGCTATTTTGCAACCAAGTTTTTGTCAGCGATCACTGCGAAGAAATTATCCCGAAATTCTTGATGCCGCTGCGGGGAGTCATTGACAGTACCGACATTCCGTTGAACGTTTCTCGCAGTTCGCTACAAAGCAATCGCACTGTGCGGAAAATCGCTGATTATATCGCCAAAAAAGTAGGCGATCGCCTCAAGGAACTTTACCGGGACGATCGCAATGAGTACATTCGTTGCTGGCAAGACATCGGTACTTTTGTCAAGTTCGGCACTCTCAACGATGACAAGTTCAAAAAGCAAGTCGAAGATATCTTAATCTATCGCAGCACCTACCAACCAACGGTAGAAAAGTCAGAAACTGTAACGCCAGAAGTGCAGGTGCAAACTGAGGACGGAGATTTGTGGCAAAATGTCAATCCCAAGTCGGAAAACTCTACTTCAACACAGCCTTACACGACGCTGAAAGAGTATTTGGAACGCAATCAAAAAACTCACGAAAATCGCGTGTTTTATTGTACAGAACCAGCATCCCAAGCAACTTATGTCGCACTGCACAAAAGCCAAGGTTTGGAAGTGCTGTTTATGGATTCTTTCATCGACACGCACTTTATCAGTTTCCTAGAACGAGAGTACCAAGAAGTCAAATTCTCGCGAGTTGATTCCGACTTAGATGATACGCTGATTGACAAAGAAAAAGAAGCGGAAATTGTCGATCCGACTACCAATAAAACTCGCAGCGAACAAGTTAAAGAATTGTTCCAAAAGGCGATCGGCAAGCCAAAAGTGAATATCCGCACAGAAGCTTTGAAGTCAGACGCTGCGGAGGCGGCACCACCCGCGATCGTCCTATTACCCGAAGCTTTGCGCCGGATGCGCGATATGACGGCGCTTTTGCAGCAGCAACCGGCCGAATTCCCCGAAGAACACGTTTTGCTGGTGAATACGGCGCACCCGCTGATTCAAAATCTGGCTAATTTAAGTCAGGGTGCGATTATTCAAGGCGAGGGCGAGTCTCCCTCGGCCGAGTTGGCGGGTATGATTTGTCACCACGTTTACGACTTGGCTTTGATGGCCCAGAAGGGTTTCGATGCTGAGGGGATGAAAGAGTTCGTAGAGCGATCGAATCAAGTGTTGACAAAATTGACTGAACGTGCTGTGTAATTAACCCCCCCCAACCCCCCCTTGCTAGGGGGGGGAGCAAGAGTTGATTTCCCAAGCTTTGCGGGCGATCGGGTGTTTCTTGTCCCCCCCCTTAATAAGGGGGGTTTGGGGGGTTCTACGCAGTTGATATATAATAGAAGGCTGCACGCAAAAAACAGTAATCTGGAGGGCAATATGTCACGGAAATGTCAGCTAACGGGCAAGAAGGCGAATAACGGTTTTGCAGTTTCTCACTCGCACCACCGCACTCACAAGTTGCAAGAAGCAAATTTGCAGTGGAAGCGGGTTTGGTGGCCACAGGAGAAACGCTGGGTGAGACTTCACATCTCCACGAAGGCAATTAAAACCTTGCAAAACAAGGGCTTGGAAATTATGGCTAAGGAAGCTGGAATTAACTTGTACAAGATGTAATTAACTGCTTAAGAAAGGACTAAAGTCCTGACTACAAACCTTTTTTTAGGTTCGTAGTAAAGACTTTAGTCTTTCTTCTATATCCACTTTCTACATTGTAATAAATAAGTATTCATCATACCTTTGCCTTTAACTGCGATCGCACCGCGACTTTCAAATATATACTTTTCCTCCAATTGCTGATAAGTTGTCGCTGTGACGTGAATGCTTCCCGGCAAGCCGTGATTCCATGCGGGAAGCGGTATTAACGGTGTCTCCCCACAAATCGTAAATAAATTTTTTAATGCCGATGACTCCGGCGACAACCGGGCCCGTGTTGATGCCGATTCTGATACTAAGATGTTGATTTTTAGTCTGGCTGAAGTCAATAATTGCCTCTTGCATATCGATCGCCATTTCTGCGATCGCCTCTGCGTGATCCGGGCGAGCAATTGGCAGCCCTCCAACAACCATATAAGCATCACCAATCGTCTTAATTTTTTCCAAACCGTGCCTTTCTGCTAAGTTGTCAAAAGTCGAAAAAATCTCATTCAACAAAGCAACTAATTCTGTTGGAGAAACTCGCGCACTCAATTGAGTAAAACCTACGATATCCGCAAATAAGACAGTGACATCAGCAAAAGTATCGGCGATCGTACTATCTCCCCGCTTCAACCGATTGGCTATTTCTTCAGGCAAAATATTCAACAACAATCGTTCTGATTGTTCCTGTTGATATTGTAGCGCTTTTAAAGTTTCATTGAGAGGATTAGTCCGTTCTTCGACTCTAAACTCTAACTCGTCATTCAGTTTGACAAGCTGCATTTCAGCCCATCTGCGATCGGTAATATCAGTACCTATCGCCAGCAATCCTATAAACTTTCCTCTCGCATCAAATAGCGGTTTATTTGCCCAGGATACCCAAACGCGATCGCCATTACGCCGAATACTTTCATTTTCATTTCGCGCGTACTGTTCTGGTTTCTTTAATATTTTGTCTAACATTACTGTTAGGTTATCTCCTGCTGTATCTGTCAGCGGAAAAATTGTGCCAACTGCATTTTTACCCAGTATTTCTTCTTCATCATAACCAAAAAACTTCTGTGCAAATTCGTTGAAAAAAGTAATATTACCTTCCGTATCTATTTTTAAAATAATGCTGTTAGCATTTTCCACCAATTCCCGATACTTAATTTCACTTTGTCGCAGCGATTTTTCTGCTGATGCCCGTTCGGCAACTGTCGTGGCTAACAGCAGCGATGTAACTACAATTACGCTCGTGAAAGCCTGCAAAAATAAGATTGCCTGATTGATATTGAGGACTTTAGTAATAAACGGGCCACCGCCCTGAGAACCGCCCCAAATTGCGATACTGGATACAATAAAAGATGCTAAAACAGCGCCGCGCTGTCCGAATTCAATGGTTGCCCAAATCACCAAAGGAAATGGCAAGTATTCCAGGGGATAACCGGAAAGATTACTATTGCTTTTTGAGGTGTATACTAGAAAACTGACTGTTACTAATGACAGCAGGCAGATTACCTGCAAGATTCGAGCTCCAATTGTTGTCTTGTCTGTATTTTGTAAATTCTTCCTTGATTTTCTCTCGTATAAAATTAGCAGCAGGGGAGTAAAAATTAAGACTCCCAATGAATCTTCCAAGTACCAATTCCACCGAACTTGCCAATATTCGCTCCACTCCACAAGACCAGTTACACACAAGCGCAGTGTGCCAAGAGTGCAGTTGATTTGAGTGGCAACTACAGCACCAAAAAAGACTAAATTGATGACATCGATCAGCCGATCGAGCGCGGGACGAAACTTGAGCTTTTGTAGTAAAACGAAGGCGCACAAAGCTTACAGAATAGCACAAGATGCAGCCACTAATCCGCTGATTAAGGATATATTGAGATTGATAGTATCGAAAAAGAATACGCCTAAAGCTATTCCCGGCCAAACACGCCAACCAAATAATAAAACTGCGGCTTGTGCGATTCCGGCGGGCGGCCAGACGCAGGTAGCTAATTTATTTACGCCGGGGATTGAAACTGCTATTTTTGATCCTAAAGCGTAGGCAAAGGCAATGAGAGCTATTTTTGCTAAGTATTGCCAATTTATAGATTGACCAAATCGCAGCAACTGATTTTTGTTTTGGTTCATAGTGATTTTTATATTTTTAACTAACTATACCAACCGCCAAAACTATTAGGACGTTATTAATTACCTAAATAGAATTGTTGGCTTTGTTTACATGGGCTAAGCACAGGTGCGTCGCTATGAGATTGTCGATTTTTATTGAGGTATTTTCAATGGCGACACACCCTACAACTACTATTGCTTCTTCCTTCTTTCGTCTTCCCTCTTTCTTCTTCCTTCTTACTTCTTTTACAACTTGATTCCTGTCAGAAAATAAGTGTTCATTTCACCTTTGCCTTTGACTTCTATTGTGCCACGACTTTCTAATAAATACTTGTCCTGCAATCGCTGATAAGTTGCAGATGTGACTTGAATGCACCCCGGTAAGCCGTGGGATTCCATGCGGGAAGCGGTGTTAACGGTGTCTCCCCACAAATCGTAGATAAATTTTTTGATGCCGATGACTCCGGCGACAACCGGGCCGCTGTTGATGCCGATTCTGATGCTGAAGTTTCGATCGTGGGTATCGCTGAATTCAGTAATTGCCTGCTGCATATCCAGGGCCATTTGGGCGATCGCCTCTGCGTGATCGATGCGGGGCATGGGCAGTCCTCCCACTACCATATAAGCGTCGCCAATCGTCTTGATTTTTTCCAATCCGTGCTTTTGGGCTAGGCGATCGAATGTGGAAAAAATCTCGTTAAGCAAGGAAACTAATTCCGGCGGAGAAATTTGGGAACTAATTTGGGTAAAACCGACTATATCCGCAAACAATACTGTTACTTCTGCAAAAGTATCGGCGATGATGCTTTGGTCTTGTTTGAGTCTTTCGGCGATCGCTTGCGGCAAAACATTCAGCAGGAGGCGATCGGATTTTTCTTGTTCTAAGCGCAAAGCTGCCTCAGCTTGTTTGCGAGTTGTGATATCTTGAACAGTACCTTCATAATGAAGCAAATTGCCATGTCTATCGCAGACAGTATAAGCATTTTCGGCAATCCAAATTATACTGCCATCTTGGCGGTAAACTTGAGATTCAAAATCCGACACTTTGCCGTTGGTTCGCATTAAGCGGATGACTTCGGCGCGGCGTTCTGGGTCTACATATAGCTGGCGGTTAATATCAGTCAAAGTTCCCACCAACTCCTCACAGGAACTGTAACCGTAAATGCGAATTAAAGCAGGATTGACGCTGAGATATTCCCCATCGGGAGTAGTTTGAAAGATGCCGACGATCGCATTTTCAAAAATGCTGCGGTATTTTGCCTCAGCTTGCCGCAGCGCTGCTTCAGCGCGCTGACGTTCTCGCGCTTCCACTGCGAAAGTTACAGAGTCTGCTAGAGAAACAGCGAAACTTTGTTCTTCAATAGTCCAATAGCGGGGCATTCCTACGTGTTCTAAACAGAGAACTCCTGCTGTTTCTCCGCCTATTTGAATCGGCGTATCTAGCATGGAAGTGATGCCCAACGGAATTAGGTAAGATTCCACAAATTCTCTAGTTCTAAAATCTTTTTGGGCGTCAAAGGCAGCAATTGCGCGTTCTTCTCGCAGTGCTTGAAAATATACAGGATAGTCTGCTTCTGCTAATTCCATACCCTTTGAGTGCTGGTTGAGGGCGCGATCGAACAAATCCAGGCACTCCATCTTAGATTTAGGGCGATCGTACAACCAGACACTCGATCGCGCAACTTCCAGAGTACGGCTAGCAGTCTCAGTAATTTCTTCAAGTGCTTTGGTTAAGTCCCCTTGATTCAGCGCTTTATTTTTGGCTAAATCAATTAATGCCGATTTCTGTTTCTGTAGCTGAAGTTCGCTTTGTTTCAGGGCATTTGTCCTCTCTGCAACTCGGATTTCCAGCTTTTCATTCAGCTTTTGCAGCGCTATTTCAGCGTTTCGGCGATCGGTGATATCTGTGCCGATGCAGAGGATGCCCTGGAGTGATCCCGCTGCATCAAACAGCGGTTTATTTGCCCAAGATACCCAAATGCGATCGCCATTGCGCCGAATATTTTCATTTTCATAGCTGGTAAAGCGATCGGGATTTTGTAAAATCTCCTTATAAACCAACTCTAAGTTATTCCCTTCGTGGTCGGTTTGGGGAATAATTGTTCCCACTGCATTTTTACCAATGATTTCTTCCTGATTGTATCCAAAAAAGATTTCCGCAAACTCATTAAAAAAAGTAATCGTGCCGTTAGGCTCCAATTTGACAATAATACTGTTAGCATTTTCCACCAATTCTCGATATTTAATTTCGCTGTTTTTCAGGGAATTTTCTGCCTCGGCACGTTCGGCTACCGTCGCTGCCAATAATAGCGAAGTAATCGTAACTATAGCCATAAAAGCTTGCAAAAATAAGATAGCCTGATTGATATCCTCGGCTTTGGCTATAAATGGGCCACCTCCGTGAGAACTGCCGAAAATTGCGATACTTGAGACGATGAACGATGCCAGGACAGCGGCCCGCTGACCGAATTGGAGCGCCGCCCAAATTATCAAAGGAAACGGCAAATATTCCAGGGGATAGCGAGAAATAGAAGCGTCATTTTTCGATACAAAGACCAGCCAGCTCAGCCCAATTAATAAGATCAACCATACTGCCCGCCAAATCAAATAATTTTTGGGGCGCTTTGTTTGTCTTTTTAAGCGATCGGCGGTTACTTTAGGGCGAAAAAATATCAGGATTAAGGGAGTCAAAATCAAAACTCCCATTGTGTCTCCCAACCACCAATTCCACCGAACCGACCAATATTCTGCCCAATCTACTTTACCCGCTAAATATATGGAAAAAGCGCCAATAGTACAACTGATTTGAGTAGAAATTAGACCGCCAAACAAGATTAAATTAACTACATCTTTCAAACGTTCTAGAGACGGACGAAACCCCAGCCATCGCAGCACAGTTGCTCCAAAAACAGCTTGGAGAATAGCACCAATGTTTCCTCCCAGCCAAACCGCAAATATCTGTTCAGTTGGGTTAACTAAATTGAGTAAAAATATACCCAAAAATATCCCAGGCCAGACTTTTCTGCCAAACAATAAAAGTCCGGCTTGGGCAATTCCTGCGGGCGGCCACACCGAGGAAGCAAAGGGATTGACACCTTCAATTGCAAATGCTAGCCTAGCCCCCACGGCGTAAGCGATCGCAAGGACAGTTACTTGGGCTAAATAGCGCCAAATTCGGGATTGAGGGAATCGAAGAAACTGACTTATATTCAGATTCATTGCGCACCTTACTACTCGTTAATGTAGGGTGCGCACTGCGCACCTTACCTCTATACATTGCGCACATTACTACCTGTGAATGTAGGTGCAGCGCGCACCTTACCGTTACAAGAACTTATTTGATGGCGCGATCAATCCACTGTTTTAAAGTAGAATTGACTTCCTCAATCAGAATTTCATGGGATTTGTGAGTTGCTCTTTCGACAACTTCAACTTTCCCTACTGCCAGGGAACGGCCGGTCACAATACGATAGGGAATGCCAATTAAATCGGCATCTTTGAATTTAACTCCGGCTCGTTCGTCGCGGTCATCTAGTAAGGTTTCAATGCCAGATTGGTTGAGTTCTGCGTAGAGTTTTTCGGCGACTTCTACTTGTTGGGCGTTGGAAATATTCGGGATACTAATGATGGCGTGATAAGGCGCGATCGCCACTGGCCAAATTATCCCATCTTTGTCGTAGGATTGTTCTACGGCAGATTGAGCCAGCCGCGATACGCCAACACCGTAGCAGCCCATCATAAATGGTATTTCTTCGCCTTGTTCGTTGGTGTAGGTAGCCCCCATCGCTTCGGAGTATTTAGTGCCTAATTGGAAGATGTGGCCGACTTCGATGCCTCTAGCGGTTTGCAAAGTTTGTTCGGGATTGTGCATTGCCCGATCGCCCTTTTTGGCAGTTCTGACACCCACAACCGTTGCTGGCAGGGGAAATTCTTGATTCCAATTAGCGCCGACCACGTGGTATCCTGACTCGTTAGAACCAGTGACAAAGTTTGTTAGATCGACGGCAGTGCGATCGACCAAACGCAAAAACTTAGAATTTACCTCCTTGCTTGCAGCGATATAATCATCAGCAACATCGGGAGCCATATAACCAAGAGGCAAAGATTTAGCAGCCCATTTTTGCTGAGATTCCGCATCAGGAACAGTCAAAAATAGGATTGTTTTAGCTTGATAATTTGGTGCCAACTTAGTTAATTCATTCAGCAACTTTACCTGATTCACATCTTGGTCGCCGCGAATGCTTACCAATACCAAAACTGTAATACCGCTGTCATAAACAGCCTGATAAAGCACATTTTTGACAATTTGCGTCGGAGAACACTTCAAAAACTTGCAAAGTTTATTAATTGTGTCAGTTCCCGGCGTTTCCCGCTTTTCAAAACTTGCAAAAGGCGACAGTTCAGCATCAGCAGGCATCGACACAGCCTTTTCCACATTAGCAGCATAAAGACCGTCTTCAGTATAAAGAACTTCATCCTCACCCGCGTCTGCCAGCACCATAAACTCTTGAGAACCAGAGCCGCCAATTGCACCAGAATCGGCATCTACTGCTCGGAATTCCAAGCCCGAACGGCGCAGGATATTGCTGTATGCTCGATCCATATCCTGATAAGTTTTTTTCAGACTTTCTTCGCTAGTGTGAAAAGAATAGCCATCTTTCATAATAAACTCGCGACCGCGCATTAAGCCAAATCTAGGGCGAATCTCATCGCGAAACTTAGTTTGAATTTGATAGAGATGCAAAGGCAACTGCCGATAGGAACGAATCATATCTTTAGCAATTGTAGTAATCACTTCTTCGTGAGTTGGGCCCAATCCCAACTCAGTATCGCGACGGTCTGTGAGAGAAAACATGATACCTTCAGCTTGAGTGTAGGTATCCCAGCGGCCAGATTCCCGCCACAAATCGGCAGGTTGCAATTGCGGAAGGAGACATTCTTGAGCGCCGGTAGCATCCATTTCTTCGCGCACAATTTGCGAGACTTTTTTGAGAACTCGCCACATCAAAGGCAGATAAGCGTAAATGCCGCTACCGATGCGCCGGATGTATCCCGCACGGAGTAATAGTTTGTGGCTGGGAATTTCTGCTTCTGCGGGGTCTTCCCGCAGGGTGACGAAAAGCATTTGAGAGAGTCGCATAGCTGATTTCCTTAAAAGACCGGATGATTGTAATCTCAGATTAACTTCTGATATTATCAGAACTAAGCCTGATTTGATTAAATCTATGAACAAAATTTGGAAAAATTATCAAAAAGGTATGACAGCATATGATAATTGTCACTCTCCTACTCTGCAATCTCAGTGGATTGCCTTAAAAGATGAAATAGGAGAATTTGTTCGAGAACCTAACTTGAGCGAAACTTGGGATATTCTTCATGCTGCTGGTCGATTGCTGTACAAACTAATCGGAATCCCTTTACATTTGCTTGCCTATCCTACTGTTCGCAAACACAGTCAACGTTTCGAGGAATACGGCTGTATTCGCAGTCGGCGCAACTGCGAGGGTAAATGCTGCCAACAGTTGACAGTTGACAGTTGACAGTTAAGAGTTGATGGCGAGGTTTTTAAACAGTTGATAGCTGATAATTCTCATGACCAGATTCATCCACGACCAATTCGCCAAACAGTATCTCAAAGAACTATTAACTCCTCTCGGCAATGTCGAAACCAGCCGCGACATTGCTGGAGAAGTGAGACAGATTGACGTTTTCTTTGCCCCGAAAGCGGAACCTGATGTTGAACCAACTGTCCTAGGCATTTTGGGTCAAATCGCAGCAAAACCCGCTGTATTGGAACCATTCCGCAGTCCAGTGCAAGCGGGAGAAATTCGCAGTTGTCTGGGAAAACTCTTTGATGTCCACGCCGAATATGAACGCATCGCAACTAGAGATAATACCCGGATTGCAGAGGCAGACTTGCCCCAACTCTGGATACTGTCGCCGACGGTTTCCGACGCGATGCTAGCTGGATTTGGGGCGATTCCCGAACCAGAAAATTGGGTAAGTGGAGTTTATTTTCTGAGTCCGTCTCTGAAAGCAGCAATCATTGCGATTCACCAACTCCCCCGCACTCCCGAAACGCTGTGGCTGAGGGTTTTGGGGAAGGGAAATGTCCAAAAGCAAGCTATTGCCGAATTGAGAGAATTACCCTCTGATAATTTCTTTCGGTTGAGCGCGTTAGAATTGTTGTACAACTTGCGAACGATTTTAGAAGTCCGCCAAGACATAGATCGAGAAGATCGGGAGTTAATTATGGAACTGTCACCCCTCTATTTGCAACGACTTGAAGATGCAACTCAGCGAGGTATCCAGCAAGGTATCCAGCGAGGTATCCAGGAAGGTATCCAGGAAGGTATTCAAGAAGGTCTCCAGCGAGGTATCCAGGAAGGTATGCAGGAAGGTATGCAGCAAGGTATGCAGCAAGGTATGCAGCAAGGTATTCAGCGCGGTATTCAGCAAGGTATGGAGCAAGTTCAGCGCACTAAACGCCTGATGGTTGAGAGTCTACTACAAGTGAAATTTGGCGAGATCGATGAAGAATTAACCCAAATAATCGAGCCTTTGATTCTACTAGAAGCCCTCGAAATCACGCGAATTATCCAGCTCGATCGCACTGAATTATTAGCTCGTTTTGATATGTCGAAAAACCCACCGGAATCCTAACTCAGCAGCGCGCTCTACGATATGTAGGGTACGCTCAATATCACTTGACTGTTTATTATAGATCGAGAAGATCAGGAGTTGATTATGGAACTGTCACCCCTTTATTTGCAACGAGTTGAAGAAGCAACTCAGCGAGGTATCGAGCAAGGTATCCAGCAAGGTATCGAGCAAGGTATTCAGCGCGGTATTCAGCAAGGTATGGAGCAAGTTCAGCGCACTAAACGCCTGATCGTTGAGAGTGTTTTACAAGTGAGATTTGGCGAGATTGATGAAGAATTAGCTCAAATAATCGAGCCTTTGATTCAATTAGAAACCCTCGATGATTGCACGCGGTTGACTATGCAGCTAGATCGATCGCAATTACTAGCTCGTTCTCAGCCTAAAAATCAAACGGAATCCTAAAGAGACAGCGCACTCTACGATATGTCGGGTGCGCCTCATCCACTGTACTACTATTGATAATTGGTAGCCATCGCCCCCGCCTCAAACTTGCCTTTTTTGGGCGAACTCTACGGCTACCAGTCGCAGAAAAGCTGATTTCTGACTTTAGACGGATTTATTCTTCAGCTTAAAGAGCCATAATCAGCAGTAAGGATGAGATAACTAGAGAACTGATTTACTACTCATCTCGATTTCACGAATCAAGGCTTCCGTAAGATAAAGCCTGACGAAACAAACCACCATCTAAAAAGTTCCAAATCCCCTACTTAAAAGTTGGGGGAAATTTTCAATATGCCTAACTAGGCATAAAACTGTAGGAGGTAATTTATGTTTGAAAGCAAGTTATTAATGTGGCTGTACAGTCCCAAACTCAATATTGCTCAAATGCCAATAGAAATAGATATGCCATACAACCACCCCGATCTCGGAGGGCTGATGTTTCTGAGCCCTCAGTTTTTCGTGGCATTAATCGCCGGAGTCATCATGGCTTTCGGCTTTCAATTCTTGTTAACAAATTTCTCAATCGCCGCCAAAATCTCAAATTGGGATGAGGCTTTACCCGATGACGATGATGACGAGTCCGAAACTTTAGGCACTAAAGTTCGCAAAATCGAAGGCTTAGTCGGGGGTTGGATTTTAGTTACAGTTAACCTGGCTTTATTCTTAGCTTGTTTTCTGGCAGTCAAACTAACTTCAATTGCCAGCGTAGATGGAGCGGCAATTATTGGTGTGGTCATCTGGTCGGCGTACTTTTTAACGCTGGTATGGCTCGGTTCTAGTGCCGTCGGTTCTATGATCGGTTCCTTGATAAAAACTGCTTTTTCAGGCATTCAAGGCGTTATGGGCACTGCTGGTGCAGCCATGAGCGGCAAGATGGCCAGCGACCAAATGGTCAATACTGTAGAGGCATCTGTGGCTGCTGTCCGCCGCGAATTGAGTTCGGCTGTAGACCCGGATAGCATTCGCGAAACACTGCAAGATTATGTCGGTTCTTTGCAGTTGCCAAAGTTGGATGTCAAGGAAATTCGCGGTCAATTTGAAAAGTTGCTGGGCGATGCGGATATCAAATCTCTTGCGGGAAGCGACGTTTTGAAGAATGTTAACCGTCAGACTTTTGTGGATTTAATTAGCAGTCGTACTGACTTTTCTAAGGAAGAAATCAATCAAGTTTCCGAGCAGCTCGAAGGCGTTTGGAACCAAACATTTGGCAAACAGCAAGAACAGAAAGATCCGAATTTAGAGTTGGTTGATTTTCTGAAGTTTGCGGCTCCCGATTTGCTGAAGTCTGACGAACTCAACGCCAAACTCTCTCAAATTCTCGAAAGTAGAGAAAATAAATCGACATCCAGCAGCAGCGGCATGAAGCGAGTGATGCAGATGGGTGTGGAAGCTCTTGTCGGCACTGTTTTGTCGCGGACTGATTTGTCTGATTTGGATGTGGAAAAAATCTCTGGTCAGTTGCAGCAACTGACTGAAAAAGGGAAGGAACAAGCTAAATCTTTGGCTTATAAGGTGGGCGACAAAGTGCCTGCACTGCCTTTCAATACCGCTAAGGCTGATGTGGAAAATTACTTGCTGAATACCCAACCTTGGCATCTCAACCGAGAAACTATCAAGCAGGAATTTAGGGATGTTATTTACGATCCCGAAGCTTCTCCGGGGGCGGTTTTGCGCCAGTTAGAGATGTTTAATCCTGAGTATTTTGTAGGGATTTTGGGTCGCCGCGAGGGCTTCAGTCAGGAACAGGCGGCGGAAATTGCCGAACAGCTTGAAGGTGTCCGTCAAGAAGTTTTGGAAATTGTGCGAGATGCTGCTGGTGATGAACAGTCTCAAGATTTACGCAGCCGGATTGAGAATTATTTGCGATCGACTGGTAAGGAAGAATTGAATCCTGAAGGTATCGAGAAGGACTTCCAAGCGCTGTTGGACGATCGCGATGCTGGTTTTGAGGCTTTGCGCGATCGCCTGTCGCAATTCGATCGCGATACTCTGGTACAGTTGCTCGGCCAGCGGGAAGATTTCAGCCCCGAGGAAGCAGATCAGTTAATTGGGCGGCTTGAAAGTTCGCGCGATCGGGTGATTTCTCAAGCTCAGGAATTGCAAGAGCAAGCGAAATCGAAAGCACAAGAAGTACGCCAAAAGGTAGAAGAATATCTCCGCAATACTAACAAGGAAGAACTCAATCCTGAAGCGATCGAGCGCGAGTTTCAAACGCTTTTAAGCGACCCGGAAGCGGGATTGAAAGCGCTCAGAGAACGTTTGTCTCAATTCGACCGCGATACGTTGGTGCAACTGTTGTCGCAGCGCCAAGACCTCAGTGAAGAACAGATAAATCGGGCGATCGACAAGATCGAATCTGTGCGCGACAACATCATCCACGCGCCGCAAATAGTTGCAGGCAAAGCCAAGGAACAGTACGAAGAAGTTACGACTAAGATTGGTGAGTACCTGCGGAATACCAACCTCGAAGAACTCGATCCTGAAGGCATCAATCGGGATTTGACTAAATTGTTTGAAAATCCCAAAGAGGGTGCTGTAGCACTGCGGGAAAGGCTTTCTCAGGTCGATCGCGAAACCTTGGTCAAGTTGCTTTCGCAGCGGGAAGATTTGAGCGAAGAACAGATCGAGCGGACGATCGATGGCGTGCAAAATTCGATTCGCACGATCGTCAAATCTCCCCGACGCTTGGCATCTCGCGCTCAGAAAACTGTACGGGATTTCCAAGGAAGTTTGGAAAATTACTTGCAAAATACGAATAAGGATGAACTCAATCCTGAAGGTATTAAACGCGATTTGCAGTTGCTGTTTAATGAACCGGGAGTGGGGATGCAAAGTTTGGGCGATCGGCTGAAGCACTTCGATCGCGATACGCTGGTAGCATTGCTGTCGCAGCGTGAGGATATTTCGGAAGAGGAAGCCAACAAAATTGCCGACCAAATTGAATCTGTCCGCAACCAAGTTGTCGAACAAATTCAAATGGTGCAAGACAAGTTTCAATCTGTCCTAGATGGCATTTTCGGTCGAATTCGCGATTACCTCAATTCGCTCGATCGACCAGAACTCAACTACGAAAGCATCAAGCGAGACATCCGCAAAGTATTTGACGATCCACAGGCCGGATTTGACGCGATTAAAGAGCGTTTGGGCGAGTTCGATCGCGGTACTTTGGTCGCGGTAATTAGCTCTCGCTCCGACATTTCAGAAGGTCAAGCTAACAAAATTATCGACCAAATTGAAGGAGCCCGGGACAGCGTGCTGTCGCGCTCGGAACGCCTGCAAGAGCAAGCTAAAAAACGCATTAAAGATATCAAGAAAAAGACCAAGCAGCAAGCAGAAGATGCGCGCGAAGCCGCAGCAACTGCTGCTTGGTGGCTGTTCGGTACGGCTCTAACTTCTGTGGTGGTTTCGGCTCTGGCTGGAGCAATAGCAGTCGGCGGTATTTCGGGTTTGTTTAGCTAGACTTTCAACAAGTTTTCATGAAATTTCTCCTGATTTTAGGCTGGCGGTTTGCTAGCCTATTTTCTTGGGAATAATATCAAAATCATTCATGATTTACGGTTGGCGGAAACACTCTCGATAAATCCAGTGCCAAGTCGTGAAAACAAGGCAGATTAACTGACTCGTTGGGCAGAAAAATCAGTGTCCTGCGATAACCAAATTGACCAGGGGCATTCTGATACGGCTCGCTGTAACATTCCAAGCAAGTTTGTGATAAATTAAATATCCAATAGTCAGAGATTCCCGCTTCAGCATAAAGGGGGAGCTTAACCTGTTTGTCGTAACTCAAAGAAGAATCTGCAATCTCAATCAGCAACAGTATATCCGCTGGACAGGGGTGAGAGGATAGATAGTCGTCAGGGCGATTTTGCACGATCGCGCGATCGGGTTCTGGTTCGCTGTCATCCGGCAAAATAATCGGTTGTTGCCCTCGCAGTGTCGCCCGTTCTCCCAGCAGCTTAAATAACTCGCGTTCCAAGCGTGTCTCGCAAACAGAATGAGCGGTACCTTTAGCTGCCATTTTCACAAGTTCTCCATTAATTAACTCAACTCGCTCGTCCTCAGCAAAAAATCCCAGTTCTGTCAAGCGGTGATATTCCTCTGTGGTGAAGCGTTTTGCAGTTGCGATCGTCATAGCAAGTCACCTCTGTACAGGTCTGTTGAAATTATACAGGTTTGCTTGACAAAAACGATTTCATAAGCAGTAGGCTTAAAAAGTGTTGTTTGGGCGATCGCATCATCCTTTAGTTGTAAATTTTCTAGCACCTTCCTAGCATTCACCACGAATTACTGTCGGGGATCATCTCTACCTTAAGCAAGATTCTAGCCTCCCTATTTATTCGCTAACTTCTATCAAGTAGCAAAAAAAGTTTTCGCAATAAGAAAACTGAGCAATACATATTATTCTGGAGGCTTCAATGACATTTACTACTGCCGGCGCTTACGACCAAGGAAAAGCAGATATTCAAAGCTTGAGCGTAGACGATCAATTAGGTTTGCTGTGGTTTGTTTACACCGAATTGGGCAAGTCAATAACCCCAGCAGCTCCCGGTGCTGCCGGTTCCGAAATCGCTCAAGGCTTGTTCGAGCAAGTCAAGCCGCTTCCCCACGAAGAACAACTGCAAGTAATGCGCGACATTGCCTCAAAAGCCAATACTGAAATCAGCCGAATGTACGGCTCGATGAGCCCGGAAACCAAGTTGGCTTTTTGGTATTTTCTAGCAGTAGGAATGGACGAAGGCACGATTATTCCCGTGCCTCCAGACTATCAACTTCCCGAAGCCGGAAAAGCTTTATTAGGAAAGATTCAGGGCATGGACTTTCAGCAGCAAATTGATTTCCTGCGCGGTACAGTTTTAGAAATGGGTGCTGAAGCTGCTCCGGGGGCTGGAATTTAATTTAAGTAAAGTAAGGTGCGCACTGCGCACCCTACAAATTCTAGCTAATAACTGAATTCAGCGGCTCTGTTCCCCACAACTTCCGGCGCACCTGCTATTAAACGCATATCTTCGCAAGCAACTGTTAGCAAGGGTTGACCTAAGTTTAAACTGGCAAAATGACTTTCTTCGGTCACTTCTAATTCGCCTTTAATCAAGCCGATGCGAGATTGAAATTCTCCTTTAAATAGTAGCAAATTGCTGTTTGATGCGCTGAAAACATTTCCGCTAAAAGGCAGCGGTAAGGCTAAACTTTGCTGGCTATAATTGAGACTGCACAGTTGACTGTTTCCTTGGCTAACTGTGACGCGGTAGCCTAGCGGTGATGCTTTAACTGAGTCGCTGCCTTCCCAACTAAATTGAGCTAATTCTTTAGGAAGTCCCCAAATTTCGCGCCCGCCGGCTACCGAGTGAGGGTTGTCTACATAGATGTGGGAAATCCAAGCGCCCCATTTTCCTGCATAATTGGCGATCGCGCTTACGACAATTAACTCATTGTACTCCATCACGGAACCCAACCCGTAGGAGGATATATAAACTCCACCTAGCGTTTTTCCTGGCAATACAGAGACTATTTCTAACTCAGAGGGAACCAAGGGGCGCACTCGTGCCACATCTATTAATTGTAAAGTCTGAACAGCATAACCTTGCAAATTCCAAGGTGCAGGTGGATATACCATTTTCAGGGATTTTCTGTGGGATATTTTATACTTATTTTAGCTCAGATTTTCAACCTCAACCCCTACTCCCCTTTTTAAGGGGGATTTAGGGGGTTCTTTATCTACTTAGTCGCATATCCCGTACTCACCAAAAACTCGCGCAACTTCCCAAAGAATTGAGTGCGATCGCCTCCTTGATAAACTTTGTCCAATAACAGCCAACCTTCCGCCTCCTGGCCCATAATATACTTGCTCGCCATGAAGGCCGCAAACACCCCTTTTACCTCTGTGTCTTCGCTCAAGCGCTTCCTCGATTCCAGCCACAGTTCAGCAGAATTCGTGTATACTTCCACGGGATACTGCTTAGTAACATCTTCCATTTTACCTTGGCGGTACTGCCAAATTTGCAGCGGCAACCGAGAATCAGCATAATTTGTAAAAGCCTCCGCAAATCGCCCGTCCTGACTCTTGAATTCCGGGATATCATTTTTGCCGAAATCGACAATTTCGTAACTCACATTGCCCCAAAAATGCTTAATATGCGTGTATTTCTTAGTTGCCGGTTCGTAGCGGTAAATAAACGAATAGTTGCAGCAGCGGATGCCGCTATTGATTGACACCAAATCTGCCAGCACTTCCGATTCCTTGTCACCATCTAAATCGCGGATTCGCACCGATAACAAACGCCCTTCCGATACTTCGTCGCTCGCTTTTTTGTCTGGGTTGTCTACTAGAGAACGAGTGGGAATTAGCACTGGTTCTTCTAACAAACTTTGACCGTTGCGGATAATTTTGATGCGGATATTTTTACCGTTTTCTCCTTCTTTTATGAAAGAAACTTCTGCCCGAACTTTCCCAGACTCAGATGTTTCTGTGGTTCTCGGTGGCCCGACATCCGGCGGGACTTGGGCGATGTATTGCGAGGGAACTAAGGCTGTTTGTCCGGGTTTGGCGATCGCCTGACAGAGGAAAGTTGCTACTTCGGCGCGAGTAGCATTGCGTGTCGGTTCGAGTTGTTTGACTGCGGGATAGTTAACAACGAGTCGTTTTTCTGCGGCGGCGGCGACCGCATTTCTGGCCAGTTCGGGAATTTCCCGTGCATCTTCAAAAGTCGCATCCAAAATCTCAGGCGCTGAACCCGCAGGTGTATATTTCAAGCCGCTACTTAAAGCTACCAAAACCTGCCAGCGGGGAATATTTAAAGTCGGGTTAAAAATACTGCCACTGTAACCGGACAGAAAACCAGTCTGATAAGCTTCTCGAATTGGTTTATAACCCCAGTAGTTCGTGGGAATATCTACAAAATTGATCGGATTGCGAACAGTTTTTGCATCGGGAAAAGCCCTACGCAGCATTGCCGCAAACTCAGCGCGGCTGACTGGGCGGTTCGGGCGAAAACTGCCGTCTTCGTAGTAGCCGCTGATGATTTTTTTCTCGGCTAATTCCTCTATGCAGCCTTGGGCCCAATGGTTTGTGACATCTTTAAATTTGGCTTCAGCAAGTGCTGGCGCTACATTCAGCCCTGGAAATACTAAATTCCCGATGACTATGCCCAGGGCTACGACTAAAGCGATGACAGCTTGACGTTTGTGCGATCGAACCATAAAACAGACTCCTCTAGTTGCTTTCTTTGCGATCGAAGCTTTCGCAGCTTTACATAGTATCAGGTATTCTCACCTAATAGATCGCTTATTTAGAATTCAAAGTCATCTCCATCAACAACTTTGTTTTGATTATTAATTCTTTTGGATTACCTGCCATTTTAAGAGTCATTTCAGAATTAGAATTGATAGAGACGATAGAACGAACAGGCATTAATTGATCCAGTCGCATTATAACTTCTCCCTGACCCTGAGACACAAAAGATTTTATGGCCATAGTAGAGCCAGCAGGTAATTGGGGTAAAGTCAAATTTTGGGGATTTGCTTGTTGTTCTACGCTAGTTTTGAGAGTAGCAACTCCATCTTGCAAGTCAATCAATTCGTAGATAGCAGTTTGATTGACATTCATGCCACCTGCATTAGATGGAAAAGAGATACGCCATTTAGCACCTTTGCCAACTGCTTCTGCTGGCAGAGGCGAAGCAAGCTGTTGTAAGGATTTAGACATATTTTGAACCATTTGTTTGACGTTGTTGTCAGCTTCTGCGGGCAAAGTAAAGCTACCTCCTTTATTACCGCCCCGACTATCCATGATGAAAGAACCTTTCAATCCAACTAACTTTTTGACTGCGGATCGCATACTATCCAGAGCCGCAGTTGGCAAATTTGGAGTATCGGCAGCAATATCTGCATTAGCGTATGAAAACTCGTAGTGAATATCTCCATTGGCATCAATTTTAGTGGCTTGTGTGTCTATAGTTAAGACCATTGTCGGAACTTTAGTCACATTCATAGACTTATCTGCCGTGGATACTGCCATCTCCATTTTCACAGCCATAGTAGTCGTTTTTTTGATACCTAAACTTGGTTTTAAACGCAACTGTTGTCGGGGCTCCACTCCCGGATTTAGCAGTTCGACTTGAGGGGGTTTCGAGTCGATCGCAGGCACGGACAGGTTACTGGCTGGCTGCTGTACGACAAGTGGGGTTTTAGCACTGAGGGAAGCAGGAGAAAGCCCGATCGCCAATCCCGTACTTGCCAAACAAAGAGATGCTACAAACAGTGTTTTTTTGAGCATGATTTTAATTTGCCTTTATTGCTTGAATGTTTGCCTGTTGCCACAGGCGATCGACAGTCACAAATTTGTAACCTTTATATAATAGCAGTGGAATTATTTTATCAGCAGAAGCCGCGACATCTTCGCCGCCGCAAAAGCCGTCGTGGAGTACAATAATTGAACCATTTTCTGTTTGCTGTACTACACGACTCATAACTTTCATCACCCCCGGCCGCACCCAATCTTCCGGGACGACACTCCACATTACCGGGCGATATTCCCATTGCTGCAATAATTCTAATGTTCGCGGTGTAAAAATGCCATTCGGCGGCCGCACGTCGCGGATCAGTTTTGGGTCTAAATCGCAAGCTTTAGCAATGGCTTTTTGCGTGTCTTCTAAACTTTTTTTTAGTTCATGGGTTTTGAGTTTGGGAAACGATATATGCTGGTAGCCGTGGAGGCCGATCCAGTGTCCGTGTTCGTACACTTCTTTAGCTATTTCTGGATGCCTATCCACGCAAAACCCCAGCCAGAAAAAACTCGCTTTGATGTCGTATTTATCTAAAATTTTTAGCAGTTGAGGTGTGTGCTGCAGGTGTGGCCCGTCGTCAAATGTGAGGGCTATTTCTCGGCTGTTGATATCTCCCGTCCACAGACATCCGGGAAAAGTAGATTTGAGAATGGGATGAACGACAGGAAACAAAGGTGCTAGTGGCATTGGTTAATGTTGCGAAAGTGCGATCGGGTAGAAATGAAGCTGCGTTATAATAGAATCAAGTTAACTCAATCGAGGTCAATATGACAACTGCCGTTGATATTGGAACGCTAATTGTCAGCACGCCGGGAACTTGTGGCGGCCGTCCCCGCATCGCCGAAACTAGAATTACCGTAGAAAATATTGCTATTGATTTCAATGCTGGGCTGACTCCAGAACAAATCCTTGATGAAAAACCGCACTTGACTTTAGCACAAATTTATGGTGCATTAGCCTACTATTATGCGAACAAAGACAAAATTGACGCGGATATAGCAGCAGAAAATGCTGAGTGGGAGCGCTTGGAAGCAGAATTTATGGTAGGTAATGTATCGTGAGTAAAATTCGTTTGTATCTCGATGAAGATATTCAGAAACAAGCTCTGATATTGGCTCTGCGAAATTCTGGAATAGATGTATTGACTACCTCAGAAGCTAACAGAGTCAGCTATGTAGATGAAGAACAGCTAATTTGGGCAACTGAGCAAGGGCGAGTCATTTACAGCTTTAATAGGAGAGATTTCAGCAGTTTGCACAGTCAATTTTTAGCGGAAGATAGAAATCATGCCGGAATCATTCTTGCACAACAACAGCGTTACTCCGTGGGCGAGCAAATGCGAGGAATTTTGAATTTGATGGCTGCTAAGTCAGCAGAGGAAATGATAAATAACTTGGAATATTTGGGAGGTTATATTAGAGCTGAATAAGTCTTTGTCAGAGTTGAGCGATCGCCAATTACAAAATTCCTTAACTCTTTTGATAGAGCTTCAAACTCAGAAGTGTTGAATGATAGAAAAAGATTGCCAGGATTGGCAAACAAATGTATAATGACAGAGCTATAAAATATTAAAAATCAACTAAAATGCTATTTTCTAACTTCCCCAAAATTGTGAAAAGGTATCTCGCCCATTTAC
>JAJAYT010000274.1 GCA_026786085.1 Microcoleus sp. CAN_BIN18
CTTGCATCATAGCAACCTGCTTTTCTAGGGCATCGAATGGTTCACAAGTCTTAGCTTTGCGTTTGTTAGGGAGAATATATTGCCACTGTGCTGTACCTACATGACTTGACGGCCGTAGAATGGCACAAATGGCTAGAAAAATGAGAGACTGCAATTCTTCAGATAGAGACGGAGTTATTTCAAGATAAGCTTGTCTAATTTTGAAGAGGTCTATTAACCTATCCTCTGTATAGCATTTGCTCAGTAATACTGGAATTTTTTCTGGAAGCTTTGGCTGTAGACTTACGGCCAAACACTTAATTTCGGTAACTGCCGCCAAAAATTCAGGAATGTGTACCATCCAGGCGAGTTTACCTTTTGCCAGCTTACAAACAAAAGGATGCGCTTCGATACCATAAGAATTTATACCAAGCTTATCGGCTGTGACGCAAACAGTACCAGATCCTGCAAATGGATCGAGGATAGTTTGAGGTTTTAACTCTGTTATGAGTTGTTCAACCCAAGCTGCTGAGAATCCCGCCGAATAGCGAAACCACCTATGAATAGGCAATTTCATGTTGTCTGTGAACGTACCTGTCCTTTCCTTGATGACTTTGGATTGAGGGTTTTCGTACAATTCAGGGATGAAATTAAAAAGCTGAAGTTGCTCGCTCTCAGATTCATTAAGCTTCATGAGTCCAATACTCTGATCAAGAACTACAGTATCTACAAACGATCGCAATTACAGGATTTTGTCGTAGAATTAATCTACTTCAATAGCGGATAATACAGTTCTCCAGTAGAGTTGATATAACCCGCCCGATCGCCCGCCAGGTTTCCCGTGCCCATAAATACGTCAACTCTGCCCGCGCCTTTGATTGCGCCGCCCGTATCCTGATCCAAAACAAACCGATTCACGGCATTTTGTTCGAGTTTCCCCGCTGCATTGGGATAGGGCAGTTTCGTGCTAATTAATGCTAGCGCGCCGGGGGGCATTAAGACTTTATCGGTGGCGATCGACCTTTCGGCAGTTACAGGCACTCCAATGCTTCCCGTAGCGGGTGCTCCGTTAGTATCTCGGAAGAACACAAAGCTTTGATTCTTGGGCAAATACTTGTCCATATCTGCGGGAAAATTGGTAAAATATTCGGTTAGTTTGGGCAATGTTAGCTGTTCTAAAGTAAACTTTCCATCCTTAACTAATTCTCGCCCGACACCTGTATAACTCTGACTGGTTTTGCCCGCAAAACCGACTGTCATCACGCTACCATCTGTTAGCTGCAACTTCGCGGAACCTTGGACATGGACGAGAAATGCTTGGAATCGATCGCGCAACCAGACCAATTCTAATCCCCGCAGCAATCCTTTGCTTCCCTGCAAAGCGTCCGCACCTTCCAAATCCAATCTGGTTGGGTGAGGTTTCTGCCAAGAACTCAGGTTTGGCGGCACTCTGTACAGGGGGTAACGGAATTCGGAATTAGGCGTGCGAGATGCCTGGTAAGTCGGCTCAAAATAGCCGGTAAATGCAACTGTGCCTTTGTTGTCTTTGCCGATCGACTTATAAAACACAAATTCCCGCTTGACAGATTCCTGGAGTTGTGCTGGAGTTGTAGAACTGACAACTAATTCGCGGAATCGATCGAGCGATCGCCGAACTCGATCGCGCGTAATACCTGCCACTGGATAGCGGCTGTAAGCACTTGCAGCGGCTTGGGAGTTAAGATAACCGAGGCTGTGGTCGATCGACTTTAACAGCAATTGCCGATCGCCCGGTTTACCATTTTCGCCCCAGATTTGAGCATCAAAGGCGATCGACTCCAACTCACTCGGTTGTAATTGACTTACACTAATTGTTTGCAGCGCGGGAATTGCAACGGCGGGTATCGAAAATGCGATCGCCAAAACGCAACAGGCAATTGCCAATAGCTGATAGCGAAAAATCTTGCTCAATTTCCAATTTTCCCTAATCAATTGATAATTTGACCTATTCATCATATCGATCGACGCTAGAACTAAATATCGGTTCAACCCGAATTCCGAGAATAGCGGTAGGCCGAACTACCATGTATTCGCCTTGAATATTTTTGATCGGGACATTGAGAAATTCTGATGAATCTTGTTTGGGAACCAGGGTTTTGCTATACCACAGTTGAAAATCTTGCAGCGTTGCGAAACGGATTTCTTCTCGGTGGCCGCCCTCAAGCAGCAGGTGCACGGAGTATTCGCTGGGAGTTCTAGGCATATTTGTATTTTAGATTTTAGATTTTAAGCTTTTGGAACGATTTCATATTTTACCCGATCCTCGGCGCATTCTCTGATCTAGTCGTTTGGGGAGATGGGGAAAATTCTCAATTCTTCAATTCTTCAATCCAAAATTCAAAATCGATTGACGGCGACTCCCCCATTGCGGCGGAGCACGGTACAACGGCCTGTTTTTCCATCAAAAGATTCATCTGTGGTGGAACAGGTAGGATGCCTGTTTCTCATGAAAATATTTATCTGGCTGGAATATCGATCGCGATCGACTCAAAAGCCTTGTACATCAGGTTAATCCAGCAGCGGCCTAAAACTGACAGCATTTTACCACGCGATTTGTATTATGCGACACGATATTACCAACAACAATTAAAATAGTTTGGACTTGATGATATCTTGCACCATTTTGCGATCGAACTCTTCGCGGTCGGGGCACCCCTGGCTGCGAAAGTTGCGAGGTTCAGTCTCCGACTGCTGGAAATTGGTGCAAAATGTCGAGTTAATCATTAATCTTGTCCAATTACCAATTACGAACCTATGCCCCGTCGTCAAGACTTAAAAAAGATTCTTCTCATTGGTTCCGGCCCAATTGTGATCGGCCAAGCGTGCGAGTTCGACTATTCGGGGACGCAAGCTTGCAAAGCTTTGCGAGAAGAAGGTTATGAAGTAGTGCTGGTGAATTCCAACCCTGCCACAATTATGACCGATCCGGAAACGGCCGATCGCATTTACATCGAACCTCTAACCCCAGCCATCCTCGAACAAATCATCGCCAAAGAAAGACCTCAAGCAATTTTGCCGACAATGGGCGGTCAAACGGCGCTCAATTTAGCAGTTGCATTAGCTAAAAATGGCGTTTTGGAAAAGTACAATGTAGAATTGATTGGTGCTAAATTGCCAGCAATTGAAATGGCAGAAGACCGACTGTTATTTAAACAAGCGATGGCGCGAATTGGTGTCGCCGTTTGTCCTTCGGGAATTGCCAACAATCTCGAAGAAGCCAAAGCAATCGGCCACCAAATCGGCAGTTACCCGTTAATTATTCGTCCTGCTTTTACAATGGGCGGCACGGGAGGCGGCATTTCTTACAATCAAGAAGAGTTTGAAGAAATGGCCCAAGGTGGTGTTGATGCGAGTCCGGTATCGCAAATTTTGATCGAACAATCTTTGATTGGTTGGAAAGAGTACGAACTGGAAGTGATGCGGGATTTGGCAGATAATGTAGTGATTATTTGTTCGATCGAGAATCTCGATCCGATGGGCGTTCACACCGGCGATTCAATCACCGTCGCGCCGGCGCAAACTCTCACAGACAAAGAATATCAGCGCCTGCGGGATGCTTCGATTAAAATTATCCGCGAAATCGGAGTTGAAACCGGCGGTTCTAACATTCAATTTGCGGTGAATCCAGTCAACGGCGATTTCATTGTCATTGAAATGAATCCCCGGGTTTCTCGTTCCTCCGCCTTAGCCTCAAAAGCAACCGGTTTCCCCATTGCTAAAATGGCGGCAAAACTAGCGGTAGGTTACACCCTAGACGAAATTTCCAACGATATCACCAAGAAAACTCCCGCGTCTTTTGAACCGACAATTGACTATGTGGTGACGAAGATTCCCCGATTTGCTTTTGAAAAGTTCCCTGGTTCCGAACCGACTCTGACGACGCAAATGAAGTCAGTGGGAGAGGTAATGGCGATCGGGCGAACCTTCAACGAATCTTTCCAAAAAGCGCTGCGGGGATTGGAAACTGGCCGCGCAGGTTTCGGGTGCGACAAACCGGAAAAATTGCCGAGTTTGGAACAAATTCGCGCCGGATTGCGGACACCAAATCCCGATCGCATTTTTACAGTTCGCCACGCGATGATGATGGGAATGTCGGTGGAAGAA
>JAJAYT010000275.1 GCA_026786085.1 Microcoleus sp. CAN_BIN18
GAACCCCCCCCAGCCCCCCCTTGCTAAGGGGGGGAGCAGGATCAGTGATGGGAACCCCCCCCAGCCCCCCCTTGCTAAGGGGGGGAGCAGGATCAGTGATTAGGGTTTTTAAGACATCGATTTCTTTGGTGCGATCGAGCCAATTCCAGACTGGGGGTATGTTGTCGGGAAGTGCGAAAGTGCGATCGGTTTGGGTGTCTAGGGCGATATCTGCGATCGCGGCGGCTAAAAGTGGTTCTGTTTTCTGAATTTTGTAGCCTTCAGCAATGTATTCCCAGTTGTTTATTTCTACCGCGTTGCAAATATTGATAAAGTTTTCTCGTCTAATTCCTTTTCTCGCCCAAAACCGCTTTAAGGTTGCTGTTGAAACTAAAGCAGCCATACACCAGCTATCCTCAGTTTTATTCCATCCGAGATTGCGTCTCACCATATCGATGATTTTTAATCCTTCCTCGGATGCTCTGAGCAAACCTGCCATTTTTACCCCTTTACCATAATTTTGCCCCAATGGAATTATAGATTACATCGGAGAGCCGAAAGATGAGCTAAATGAGCTAAATGAGCCAAATGAGCCGTTTATGCTGAGCCAAAAAGTGAGCCGTTAAGCCTTGACAGATTCAGGATTGTGAAGTAATGTGAAGTGATGAGTCCGGCTTGCTGCTACAGATCGAAAGTAAAACAAGGTACGCAGGCATTGGCTTTGTGGTTATGTTTGACTACTGATGTGTTACTCGACAATCTAGGGGAAGTGCGATCGCGCCTCTGGAGGAGATTAAGGGCGATCGGAGTTACCTGGTTTTAGGGTAAATCTGGCGGGCGATCGGGCGATCGGGCGATTCCCTAGGGGATAGCTCCGCTTCACGGCTATTTGAGCAATGTAAAGTTTCATTACAAAAAGCGGGCGATTTGCATAAAAAGCAGATGAGCGCCCTGATAGATACATAGGAAGGCTTGCAAGGCGGGCTTTGCTGGTTTTTACGCAACTATATTTTTGAGGAGATGGGATTATGGCGAATATTACTTTAGGGCAAACGATTAACGAAAGTTTGAGCAGCACTGATACTAAAAATCCTAAAAGATCGGGTGGCTTCTTCGATGACTATACATTGGGTGGGCTTTCCAATTGGCAGCAAGTTCAGGTCAACATGGACTCAACGGCTATTGACAGTTACCTACAACTGGTAAACGCTTCAACAGGTGAAGTGATTGCCGAGAACAATGATTTCATTAATGCTGGTAAGAATTCACAGTTAAGTTTCACTAAGTTTCCAGGCATTGATTACGTCATTCGGGCTACCAGTGCTAACTCTGGTGAAATAGGAAATTATACTATTAATACTAGCTCATTAGGGATTGGCTCATCCCTAGTTACGATAGCCAGCGGTGGGTCTGCAAATGTGGGGACAGTTGATCCATTAGGAAGATTTTCACAGATAGGAACTTTTGTTGACGCCAGAGGTTTCTCATATTTCTTTGATACTGCTTTATCTAATGACAACAAGATTTTAAGTTTTACGATCCTTAGTTTTCCTAACCAGTTATACAGTTTAGATGCCGGCTCAGGTTCATCCTCATTGATTGGCAACTTGCCTTCTGGTATATTCATGGACACTCTGGAATTTTTGCCTAATGGCACACTTTACGGAGCTAGTCGGCCTAGCTCTAGTACCAATCTATCTACATTATACACCATTAATCCCCAAGATGGGACTTTATCATCAATAGCAAACTTTCCTGTGAACGGAGATTTCGTAGAAATGGTATTTGATCCTGTCAATAACCGATTTTTGTTGGTTGACAGTAGTATATTGACCTCTACTTCTCCCTCTACCTCTACCTTGTCTTCGGTTTCCTTAACTGGTCAATCCACTAAAATTGGTGACATTGGCTTTGGTAATATCTATGGCTTATCCTTAGAGGGAAGCACTCTTGTCGGTTTTACAAGAGATAATAAGCGGATTATTATCGATCCAGCAACAGGAAAAGGGACTTTCCGTGGAGATATTATAGGTCTTAGTAGTAGTGATGTGATTGTTGGTGCAGGGTCTATCCCATCTGCGAGTCGGACTCAAGCGCCGACTCCCCCAACTCCAACTCCCCCAACTCCGACTCCCCCAACTCCAACTCCCCCAACTTCAACTTCACCACTTACAACTCTCCCTACGACTAATAATACAGGTGGCGCGTCTAAAAGCAAGTATACTGCTAGCGAAATTAACAAAGATTATTTGAATCCTGTTGACAAGGCAAGCATCAGGATTTGGCAACTAGGTAAGGACGGCAAACCCGAGCAAAATCCAACTCAACTTGTGGAAAACAAAGAAACATATGTAGTGATTCATGGTTTTAAAAATGATTCCACAGATACTGCAACAATAGCAGAGCTAGCAAAGCAAATAGGTTCTCCCAAAGATCAGGGCGGTGAAGGGAAACAGGTTATACTCATTGATTGGAAAGATGCAGCAGAAGCTTTACAGCCAGCCTTCGCTGCTGACTGGATTAGTGATGTAGCTGCTTTTGCATCTGATGTACTCAAGCGAATTTGGAAAATAGACAATGCAAACATCAACTTAATAGGTCATAGTTTAGGCACTTTAGTCGCTTCTGAAATTGGACTTTATCTTGGAACAGAGGATAAAGATGTTTTGAATTCAGAATATCGTAGGAATCCAAATATTGACCCTGCCAAACGGATTAACACTCTAATAGCCTTAGATCCCCCCGGAGATGCAACTACTATTCCTTTTAGAGGTTATGACTTAAGTAAAGAGAGAGATGGTACTCAATCACCAGTTGATTTTAACAAGGTATCGAATTTTTCACGAGCATTCTGGGGTAGTCTATTAGCAGATGATGGACTCGGCAAACCAGAATTTGCCGCAACTGCTGATGAATCAATTTACGTCGATTTTAAACTGCCAGAATTCAATTTATTCTTGAATCGCGATCAGCAAAATCCTCTAGCTAGTCATGGCAACATTGTTAACCTCTTTAACAATTTACTGAAAAGCAATGATAATATTGGTTCTCTTTTTCAACTCAATACTCCTAAACATACAGAGTGGCAAAAAGATGGTTTTAGGGAAAATGAGGCAATTTTAACTGCCACAGCGCGGTTCATGCTTGAAAATGATCCTAATACTAAACCCATCTTGTTATTTGCTAAAAATGCGAACCGCCAAAATAATGACATCATCTATGGAGGTGTAGGAGATAATACAGGAGAAAAGAAGCTAAGCAGCAATGCTGTCAGAAACTCTTTTTCCTCTGCGCTTAGGGCGTTTGTATTCGATTATCCTGAAATCAATAGTCCTGGAAGCGATAAAATATACGGAAACTCAGCAAATGATGAAATATTTGGTCTGACTGGGAACGATACAATCAACGGCGGTAAAGGCAACGATACCATCTACGGCGAACAGGACAATGACATTATTTTCGGGGACGATAACCAGGATATAATCTGGGGTGGCAAAGGAGATGACACCATTAACGGAGGAGATCGAAACGATACTCTTAATGGAGATAATAATAACGATGTCCTCATAGGTGGCGCGGGTTCAGATATATTAAATGGAGGTTTTGATGATGATGTTCTCTACGGCGGGACTGACAAAGATCAAGACACACTAATAGGTGGCTTAGGTAAGACTACATTTTTGTTAGGATTGGATAATGGTTTGCCTGTTACAACAGACCAACGCAATCGAGACAAAGTTGATATCATTGAGGATTTTCGGGCAGGTATATTGTTCGGTTTTGGTAGAGGCCCCGATATTCGTGGTATCAGCGCGATTGGCTTAATCAATGGTTTAAAGGCAGACCAGATTGTAGTCGAAACATTTGGTGAAGGATTGGGTGGCTTATTTAACCCAAAGACAGCGATTATTGCTAATGGTCAGTATTTGGCTGTTCTCAATGGTGAGTGGTTCAATAAAGCTGATTTGAGGCTGACTGAAATACCAAATTTAGTATTCTGAGGGTCTTCCTAAGTATCTAGGGTGAGCGCCTAAAAGATAATGGAGGAAAGAGCGATCGCCCTTTCCCCCATCCGCGTCCATCAGCGTGTATCTGCGGTTCAAAAGTGCGCCCTTCCCCCTCACAAATACTCTACCATTCCGACCATATCTTCAGATGTGTAAATTTCATAGAGCAAAATCAAAGTTTCTATTACTTGTCCGATCGAACGACTCCCCTGTTTAAAGTAAGCCACACCAGGATGATTGTTACTCATACCAGCCATAACTAGAAAGTCCCGATCCTGAGTAACAAGCACTCGCTGCTGTTGTTGAATAAACAACCACTGCTGCTCATCCATCTTAGTCCTTAATCCTGCTTCTACCGTTGTCGTCACATCAATACCATAGAGACGTAACGCCCTAGCAATGTCACGATCGATATGCTCATCTAAATGAAACCTAATTCTCAGACTCACCTTTTAATTCCTTTATTTTTGCTTGTAACCTACCCGGATTTTGACGCATAAATTCATCCACAAAAACATCATCTTCTGCCAGTTCTCTGTCAATCTCTTGGCGATGATCGTAATAATAAGCCATAGCGTCATAAACGGCGGCGACAAGCAAATCGTACTTAGTGGCAATTTCTAAAAGAGAATAACCCATTTTTAGGTGCATCACCATCACATCTTGTACGGCGATTCTCGTCCCAGCTATTCGGGGTTTCCCGCCGCGCATTCCCGGTGTCATTTCAATGTGTTCTACACTTACTGTTGTTGGCATGATATTTTATTAGGTATGATTCAAAAATAATACTATTATAGTCAAAACGGAGACTTTCATAAGCTCGATCGCTTGGAAATTTTCATAAAGTGCGATCGCCCTTACCCCCATCCGCGTCCATCAGCGTGCATCTGCGGTTCAAAAGAGCGAGATCCCTTCCCATGCTGATGCTCTTGATTAGGCAGTGGGGATAACTTGAATCAGCCCCGTATGAAAAGCTGTATCGTAAGTAATAACAGGCAAATTTTAGAGTTCAGCTTGTGCCATAATCATGCGGTCAAAAGGGTCGCGGTGGGCAATGGGCAGGCTGCCAGCGCGGAGGGCATGGGCTGAAGTTATAGCTAATTCCATAAATTGGGATCGGTTGAGGATTTGCGAATATTCATCGACAATCTGTTTGGCTTCGGGAAGTTTACCTATGCGATATTTGGTGGCTATTTCCCAGGCTGAAACAGTGCTAACAATGATATTAAAATCGGGGTTGCGAATGATGTCCCGGCATTTGGCATTGAGTTTGGGATCGTCAAAGAGCCACCATAGCAGGATATGGGTGTCGATAAGGTAGCTTATTCCCATTGTTCGAGTTCCTCTTCTGCTAGGGATTCAAAAAAAGCATCACCGAGTTGTCCCGTCAGTAAACCAGGGGTGCGAGGCTGTGGCTGTTCTCGTCCTAATCCGAGGCGAAAGTAGTGAATCAAGTCATAGATTTCTGCGAGTTTATCTTCCGGGATGTCTTGTAATTCTTGAACGATTTTCTGAATTAGCATAAATCAAACTGTCCGATAGTTGCTGGTTAATCGATCGCACTACAAGAGTTGCGGCTTAGTCTATTATGGCTCATCCTACAGAGGCACAAGTCGGCGACGGGCGGAAAGAGATCTCGCCCGTTCCCCCATCAGCGTCCATCAGCGTGCATCTGCGGTTCAAAAGTGCGATCGACCTTTCCAGAGAATTATCAGAGCTTTCGCAAGTACAGTTTAATCAGGAGCCTCCAAATCATTGAAAAATGCTGGCGCGAGTAGTGAATTGTCCATCCCGATTTAGGAGTGCGCTGTTAAAATAGAAACATCATTCCCTCCTAACCCATCAAAATCTATGAAAATAGAAGACTATCCACTTGCCAAAGAATTAATATTAGATACCGAAGGCAACATCAGTCAAGTCATTCTCAACTATACCGACTATCAGTATCTCCTAGAGGCGATCGAAGATAGAGGACTTCTCCAGGCTATGCGCCAAGTAAAAAATGAAAAGCCGTTAAGTTTACAAGAAGCACTTGCCGAACTTGATCGAGAATGAAAGTAGAATATTGACCCAGTTTTTTAAAGGATTTAAAAGCTCTTAAAAGTGCGCCTGTCTTTGAGCAAGTCAAAGTGCTCGTTTTTGAGGAAATTCCTAATGTTACTGATTTACAGACAATTATTAACTTAAAAAAATTAAAATGCGATGACAATGCCTATCGGCTTCGGGTTGGTGACTATCGAATAGGTTTTTATTTTGATGGCGAGACTATTACTTTTGTGAGGGTTCTCCACCGGAAAGATATTTATCGCTACTTTCCACCATAAATCTGTTTTCCAGATACCTTGAATTGGCTTATGTGCGATCGGCCTTTCAAAAGTTGCTGAAGTTGTTGGGTACGTTTTGCAGGCGAAGTAGATTTAGCAATACCGACTTGTAATTCAAATAAAACGATCGTAGAAATGCAAATTTCTTCAGGAGATACATTGGCAAAGTTTTGGACAACTTGTCCTTGTCCTTTGAAGTAGTAAATTAGCGTGTTTGTATCCAAAATGTACATCTAAAAGCTCTCCTGCAAAATGTCTTCCCCCGACTCGGTACGAATCTCCTCCAAAGTAGGAAAATCTTCTGCCCACGCTCCAGCGAGGGAATAAACCAATTCCTGCCAAGAAGTTAAAGAATCTACTGTATCGGTGGATTGGTGAGCATTCAGGTACTTGGCACGAATAAACTCAGCGAAAGTGAGAATTTCGCTAGCTTGATTTTGGGGAAGAGTGTTGACGATCGCGTAAATTTGTTCAATAACAGTCATAATCTGATTATAGATAAAGTGCTGTTGATCTTTATTTTAGTAATTATAATCGGTTTAGTTCCACAGGCGATCGCCCTTTAGGACAAAAAGTGCGATCGCCATTTCAATTCCTAACCAGAAATCACCTGACTCAAAAGATGAGCCTGAGAACCCTCAAGGCGAGGCCCGTAAATTTGCACCACCATAGAAGCCAAATAATTGCCCCAACGAGCCGCTTGTGCAGAACTCAAGCCATTAGTAAGTCCAAACAAAACACCGCCCGCAAAAGCATCGCCCGCACCCACAGTATCGATCGCCTTTACCGGAAATCCAGCCACATCAACAATCTGTTTGTTCTCCACCACCATACAGCCTTTATCCCCATTCGTGATAAAAGCCAAATCCGAAATTTCGCTCATTTTCCGAGCACACTCTGACAAAGATTCCTCCTTAAAAAAGCTCTTAACTTCATCAGCATTGCAAAAAATTACATCGCAATATTCCGAAACTACTTTGTGGAAATCATCAGCAAATTGATCGACTAAAAATCCATCGGAAAAAGTAAAAGCCACCTTCACGCCCAGACGCTTAGACTGTTCCATCGTCTCAATGCTAGCCTTTCTCGGATCGGGAGCACTCCAAAGATAGCCCTCAACATAACTGTACTTGCAGTGAGCCAGGCGATCGACATCAATATCAGTCACAGCCAGAGTAGTAGAAACACCCAAATTAGTACACATCGTGCGTTCCGCATCCGGCGTAGTCAGCACGACACAAGTACCTGTGGGCCCATTCGACTCAGTAGTGGGATGCACATTAAACTCAATTCCCCCGGCCAGCAAATCTTGTCGGTAAAATTCGCCGTTAGTATCCTTAGCCACCTTCCCGGAATAGTAGCCTTTACCGCCACTCTGAGCCAAGCCAATCATCGTATTGGCGGCAGAACCCCCCGATCGCATTTTGAGCGAAACCTGCTCTAAATCGTGCAAAATCCCCCCCTGTGTTTCCGAATTCATCAGGGTCATTCCGCCGCGATTCAGCCCGTGGCCCAGTACAAATTCATCTTCCACCAATGCTAAGATGTCTACGAGGGCATTGCCTACGCCGAATACATCCACGGAACGGGAATCTTGATTGTTTTCTGTCATGATTGCTTTTTTTTGAGACTGATTTAGGACTTTCGCAAAACACCTTTTGTTTGGTTGTCAATAGGGTAAGGTGTGCAGTTCGCACCTACCTTTTATGGAAAAGTGCGCAGTGCGCACCCGACATTTAGGTGTTATGCGTAATTTTTATAGTAACATTTAGATGTTCGGCATGAGCTATAAGTATATTTGCTTTAATCCAAAATCAAAAATCAAAAATCGATATGACTGATACTTGTCTCCCACCTCTGATTCAGCAAATGTTGCAGCCCTCGTTTTACTCGCACAGGGTGACAGAACCCGTGCAGCTAATTCAGACTCATGCTTCTTTTGTTCTGCTAACCGGAGATTATACTTACAAAATTAAGAAACAAGTCAATTTTGGCTTTTTGGACTATTCAACTTTGGAGAAACGGCAGCATTTTTGCACCGAAGAATTGCTGATGAACCGACGTACAGCACCGGAAATTTATCTCGAAGTTTTGCCAATTATTCAAACTGGCGATTCGTTTCAATTTGGCAGCGATTCACAGATTCTAACTCCTGCTGAAGTTGCTGTAGAATACGCGCTGAAAATGCGGGAGTTTCCTCAAGATTCGCTGTTTCTCAGTTTGTTGGAACGCGGACTGTTGACCGCGCAACTTATGGCAGACTTAGGGCGGGAAGTTGCCAAGTTTCACAGCACCGCAGTTAGTAATAGCTACATTCGTACTTTTGGCGAAGTCAGTCAGATTCGCACAGCAATTGACAACAATTACCTGGTTTCGCAAAGATATATCGGCGGGCCGCAGACTCAGACACAGTATCAGGAAACCAAAGATTATACTGATGCGTTTTTTGCGGAAAATCAAGAGTTATTTAACCAGCGGATAGCTAACAATAAAATTCGCGAATGTCACGGAGATTTACACTTGCGAAACATCGCTCTTTGGCAAGATAAAATTTTGCTGTTTGACTGCATTGAATTTAACGAGTCTTTTCGTTTTGTTGATGTGATGTACGATGTCGCTTTTACAGTCATGGATTTGGAATCGCGCGGGCGCAGAGATTTAGGCAATGTTTTTCTGAATACCTACGTCGAACAAACAGGGGATTGGGAAGGACTGCAACTTCTGCCTTTGTATTTGAGCCGTCAAGCTTATGTAAGAGCAAAAGTAACTTCGTTGATGTTGGATGATACTGCTATTTCAACTGCCGAAAAAGCAGAAATTTCACAGACTGCGGCTCATTACTATAAACTGGCTTGGGAATATACAAAACCGCGCCGGGGAAAGTTAACTTTGATGTCTGGTTTGTCTGGTTCTGGCAAGAGTACAGCAGCTAGATATTTGGCTGGCCGCACTGGGGCAATTCACATTCGATCCGATGCTGTTCGCAAACATTTAGGCGGGATTCCTGTAAATGAACGCGGCGGGCAAGATTTGTATTCGGATGTAATGACGACGCAGACTTATGGTAGATTGTTGGAGTTGGGGATAATTCTGGCTGACCGAGGTTGGGATGTGATTTTAGATGCTAAGTTCGATCGCCAAAACTTGAGAACCGATGCGATTAATCTGGCTAAATCTCACTGCTTACCCCTGCAAATCATTTACTGTACAGCACCAATAGAAGTATTGCGAGAACGAGTGCAACAGCGCAGGGGCGATATTGCAGACGCGACAGCAGAATTACTGAACTCGCAGCAAGCAGCTTTTGAGCCTTTTACAGAATTAGAGCAAATTTCTGTAAACATTATAGATACCGTGCAAGACTTAGAGGTACAATTAAACTTGATTTGTGGAGAGTAGTTGCAGATCGATCGCCCTTAGCAATTGGATTGTCTGCTAATATTGTCCATATCTTTCTGTATTATTACAAACAAAACTTGCAGCTCATGGCAAAATTTAACGGAGACTCCAAGGGGTTTAACCCCGCGCTAATCTGGTTTGTGTTGTTTACCGTTGGGTTTCGCCTAGTAGGATGTATCCTGCCCATAAGTCTAGGCCTTGGTGTCATCGGCGGCGTGGCAGCAGGTTTAGTTTTCGCTTGGTGGCACAACGAACTATTACTAAACCCGAATACACGTTCCAAGGATAAAGCTTCGGATGCTGTCTTGAATAAAGAAGTAATCCAAACGGACGGCCATAAGTATAGAAAAACCTCCAGGACTGAAGCTACTTCACTGTTTGACTGGCTGTCAAATCCTGCTGACCGCCGCTAACTCAACTAACCGTATCTAAATATCATGTCTGGTAAATTAACCGTAATACTTGTATGGTTTGACCGACAAAACATTCCTCACGTGCCTACGGCTGTGGGTAATATTAATTCTGATGCCACCGGATTCACTATCACCTCCCAAATCCCAAACCCCAAATTGATTCAGTGTGTTAGCTTAAAGTCATTACAGTCAATATTTGCCACAGTCGCCCCCAAACAATCATGTTGCCCCACGAGTTGCAAAACATTGTCCCAGAACCAACTCCCGCCGCTGAAGTTTTTCAGAGACATCAAATTGTCCGCGATTTTTATGATGAAATTAAGTACCGTCAAGAACTAGAAGTTCATTGCCAGTGGTATTACGCTACAGCCAAGCAGCATCAGCAGGAATTGCAGAAAATGCAGGGAGATTTGAATATCTTTAGTTGGTTCAGCCGTAACAGATCGAGAAATTAATAATTAAATAAAAAAGATAATTTGTAGTAAGGACTTTAGTTTTGCCGATCGACTAAAAGCCAGAGAAAAAACTGAAGTCCTCACAACAAAATCTATAACTGTTATATGACGACGCCCAAAAACAGATACAAGCCCCGACTTAAGTCGCGATTAGCCCAAAATTTTAGACCTAAATTCAAGCTTCCAGATTCATCTGTGGAGTAAATCTAAAATCTAAAATCTAATTGCTAAAATTGACTTAGGAATGAGAATTAAATAACTTCCACAAGTTTGTGGGATGGGCGTCCCGCCCGTCTTGAACAGGCAGGATGCCTGTTCCACAATAACAATTCAAATTGTAAGTTATTTAATTCGCGATCCTTAGCGGATCTAATATTGTTTTTGAACTCCGGCTTCAACTATTGAGAGTGCTAGACTTCAGGAGAACTCAATTCAACTTCATCCTCTTTGAAATGAGCTTTAAACTTTTTGTCAAACTGAACTAGCACCGGCCAATTAGCACTGACGGGTCTGCCATGCCATTCGTGAACGATCGCCACGACTTCTCCTTCCATACCCTTAATATCAAATGGTTGACTGCGATTTTCCGGGTGGTGGTAGACAACAACAGAGTTTTTAATGCAAACGCGATCGCCAACTTTCATAGATTTAAAATTTAGTGTTCTCTCTTCACAACTCTACAAAGCTTACTTGTCGTTAAAACCTGTATTCTTTGCGAACGGCTTTTTTATCTTCTCACATAAGTAGATCGAAAACTTAAAGAAAGTTGGCGGTTCCTTGTCGGTACTTCGATCGCCAGCCACGATCCCCAGAAGCCGAAAAGCCGATCGATTCTGGGTTCAGCCCGATCGCCCGATCGGGGGTTAAACTTCGATCGGGCGATCGGGCTGTGATGGGGGAAATCAATTCCCGACTAATTGGAAGGCGATCGACTTAACTGGTTCAACCAACACTCAACATCAACGGCCAGAGTTTGACCCAACTCCAACAACTGCCGAATCGAAGGCAAGTCCCAGCCATCGTCTGAACGGGCGATATCTAAGGCAACAAGGTTAACCGAGTTTTCGCCCGTCGAAGCAGCTCGCCGTTGCAGCCAGCACAAACACAGAGGCACAATTTGACTGTACAGAGAATTGAAATACAGTTCCTGCGATCGATCCAAACACAAATTCAGACGCAGCCGATCGCCCACAGCAATCAAACGCTCGATCGTGCGGATATCAGCTTCTAATTTCACAGACGAGGGTTCATCCAGCCCCGATCCTGCTTGCAGTAGCGCGTCAAGTTCGCGCCAAACCACCCTTTCCAAAATTTGCTTAACTTCCGGAACGTTCAACTGGCTGCGGAGATTACCCGCTTCAGTGGCGATCGCCTCAATGTCCGCCAGCAGCGACTCCGAGTTCTCGGTTTCCTGTTCCAGAGCCTTCGCAGCCGTCAAACAGCGGTGTCCCAAGGCCACCTCAGCAGCTACCTGCAACTCCATAGGCACCGGTAAATCATCCCGGTGAAAGGCCATCATCACGCCATAATTTTCCCGGTAAACCTGAGTGTAAAGCTGATCCAACCGAGTCAAATTTTCCTGACTCAACAGTCGCACGATCCGGTGACGTTCCTCAGCGAATAAATCCCGCAAGCTAAAGGATTGGTCTCCAAACAGTCGCACCATTTCCAGAATCGCGTGGGCCGCCGAAGCTTCTTGCAGAACTCCAAACAACCGCTCTTTGAGCATAGTGTAAGACCGGCTGCTACCAAAAGGCTGAATACAGCAGTGGAAGTCCCAGCCGCCGAGGTGGAACGCAGCAAACACAAAAAGCTCTGTTTCCCGCGTAATTTCGGAAGTTAACTGCAATTTACCCACAGCCAGAGTCATCGATCCCATGCGCTGAATTTGGAAATCTTGCTGTTCGGCCTGATAGCAATAAACTCGCTGTTCGCGGGGATACTTGGCAAACAGAGAACTAATGGCGTAGTGGGCGGCGACTTCTCGGAGACTAATTTTAGCCGTCGTGACCAATTGACGGTAAACTTCTGCCCCAGTTTTAAAGCATTCAACATTACTCGGTGCTTGGTCAAGTAATGCGATAAAGTCCTTTTCTAGGTGCACACCAGCAACATCCTCGGCCAATTCCAGCGCCCGCGCCGCGTAGCGCAGAATTTGCACGCCTTCGGGCCGCGAAATTTCTTCAAAAAACCAGCCGCAGCTAGTGAACATTAACAAAGCGTGGCGCTGCATTTCCAGTAGGCGCAAAGCGTCTACCTGTTCGGCGGCGTCGAGTTCGCGCACTTGATGGCGTTCGAGGAAACTGTCAACATTCGCGGGCGATCGATCGCGCATCACATCAATATATTCATCTCTAGCCTTCCACGGATCGCGAAACAGCTTGCTTCCAGCTTGCTCATAAATCGGAATCAGTCGATCGCGCAGCCAATTCAAAGTATCCCGCAAAGGTCGGCGCCATAGGAGATGCCACCCGCCACCGCCACCACAGCCACAATCATCTTGCCAGCGATCGACCCCGTGCGAGCAACTCCAGACCGTCACAGGTTTAAGTTCCGCCTCCCAATTGCTGGGATTTTGACTTAAATAATGAGCATAATTCGTCACCGTCCAACCACGGCGGGGAAACTCTTCTGTGAAGGCGTAGGCGAGACATTTTTCCGTACTATTTTTGTGATGTCCGAAAGTTTCGCCGTCCGTCGCCACAGATATTAATTGAGCCGGCCGGTGGTCTCCGCGCACCGCTTGACCCAAGCGCCCAGCTAAGTGGTTGCTGTTGCTGAGAACGTCATTGAATCCCATATCTCGCGAGATCGGGCCGTCGTAGAAAAAGATATCGATGTAGGGAGTGTTGGCCGTTGCGGGTGAGGACTTGTGCCCGTTTCCGCGGCTCAAGTTATGACTGCTAAGCGGGGAGAGTTGGTTGGAAACCTGCAATCGCAGTTCTGGTTTCAAGTAGCAACGGTAGGGCCTAGTCGGATCGATTTGACCGCCGCCAACTTCGTGCCATTCGGGGTCGGGATTATCATCATTGGGAAGGGGGCGGCAGCGTTCGGCTTGGGAGGGGGCTAGGACAATGAAGCGAATGCCTTCAGCGACCAAAACTTCGAGGGTGGCGTAGTCTACGGCGGTTTCGGCGAGCCACATTCCTTCGGGATTGCGATCGAACCGGGAACGGAAATCTGCGACTCCCCAGCGAATTTGGGTGTGTTTGTCTCGCTCGTTAGCGAGGGGCATGATGATGTGATTGTATACTTGGGCGATCGCATTGCCGTGTCCATTAAGACGTTGACAGCTTTTGCGATCGGCTTCCAGAATCCGCTGATAGACTTCCGCGTCGTAGCGTTCCAGCCAACTCATCAGGGTTGGGCCGATGTTGAAGCTGAGATATTCATAGTTATTGACGATACCAGTAACTTCGCCGCGATCGTTCATGATGCGAGCAAAAGCGTTCGGGCGGTAGCACTCATTATCGATGCGTTCGTTCCAGTCGTGGAAAGGATGGGCGCTACCTTGGCGCTCGATCGCGTCCAGGTAAGGGTTTTCCCGGGGTGGCTGATAGAAGTGACCGTGAACCGTCACGCACACTCCAGTTGCAGTAGCCACAGTGCTTTCGGTTGCAGCCGTTACTGTTGGTGCAGACAAAGGCAGGACAGCGGACTTAGTTTTAGAAATCGAAACCATGCGATCGAATCCTCAAGTAGTTAAAGACAAGAAAAACAGCCTAATAAGTAACTGACACCTTAAGCAGCAGGCTTTTGGGCTAGGCATCTGTCGGTAATAAAATTTGGCAGAAAAGTTTTGATACATTTTGTAGTATTGCGAGCAAAGCATTCGTTCCAATATGTCGATCGTCGATCCCTGGGTTTTTCTGTCAATGCTTTGCTGTTGAAAGAGTTAAAAAAGGTTAGCTTTTGCTGCTTTTTGGCACTTGCGACCCATTTCAGGCTAGTGCTTGCAGGGCTGCTCGTTGATAGTTTTGATTTACATTGCTGGATCTTAAAGTATAAACACTTATAATTGCAAGTTTTAGGCAGAAAAATTTAATGTTTGGCGATAAATCTTGGCGGTTGTGGAGAGCGGTTTAACGCCCGGTCGATTTATAGAATAAGAGTTTTGCCCGAGTTTCGCATCATACTTTAGGTGCTTTTTACCTAAGTCCTGAAGAAGTTAGGCCAGTTGGGTTCGGGCGGGGCAGATTTGCTGCAAATGTACTTTCCAGAAGAGATGTAACACTGGTGCGGAGTCAAAAGGCAACAAAAAAGCAAAACGGTAAGTGTTATATTTTAACCCCTGAGAGGTATGTGAGGGCGGAGGCATTAGAGGAGGAGGAGGAGGGTTTGGACGAGAAGATGCTGCATTTGACGGCGAAGTGGGAAAAAAAACTAGCTTTCTGGCCGCCTTGTGCCAGAGGTGCTTGCACAAATTCCTTGGGGGCATAATCTCCGCATTCTGGATGCTGTGAAATATCCTGTTGACCGCGAGTGGTACATTCGCTATACTATCGAGCAAGGATGGAGTCGAAATCTGTTAGTCCATCAGATAGGAGGAATCAGGGGAAAGCCCGCAGGTTTGCAGTTATTCGTGAGGTGAAATCACCAAGTTTTTTTTAAACTAAAATCGAGTTAAACAAATAGAAAAAATGCCATAAAAATGATATGAGTTCCAATCAAAACAATAACGTTTTCCCTAACAATTGGTTTTTAACCAACATTGACTATGAAGGAGAAGGACGGGCTGAGTTTGAAAATCCTAAAGGATATATCGAAGGATTGGTTAAAGTTTCCTTTGATGAATTAGGCAATTCCAGTATCGAAATGAACGTAGCCCAATGCTATACTGAACAGCCCCTCCGCGTTGGTTTTATAGAATTCTTTAATGCAGATTCCCCCATAGAGCAAGAGGGTCGTTTCTCTTTTTCAAATCGTTTAGGAAGTAACCCGTGTAAAAGTTTAATTGTCAATACTCCCAATGGGATATATTCCGCACAAGGAAGTATATTTTATAACCCTATCATTAGTTTGGGCGGGGATAGCACGAGAGTTGAATTTTATTTAGTTCCTTCATATTTTGACAATATAAATGCTGAACTTCCTAAATATTGGGTGTTTCCAATATTTAACTTAATCTCAGATTTTACTGAGCGAAATTCACAGCTTGATTGCCATCCTTTGCGTATTATTCCCAAGTTTGACGATGCAGAGAATACAACATGGGCAGCATTATCGAGGAAGCTTTTTCTCAACATTCATCGTTTAATTGTCTTTGATTTCAAAGGAACTAAGGGATTTCTTCAAAAATTGCTTGATTTTAAGGAACGTAAAAACCAACTGGACTCTGGTCAGGTGCAACGTACAATCACAGCCTTAATGGTTGGGGAAGTTGGCTCTGAATCCATTGACATAGATAAATTGACGAACTGGCTACCATTCGGTCTTCTTCCTCTACTGAGTCTTGCTACGGGTTCTGAGGTAGGAATTCCTTGGATTGAATTCAGAGATGCTAATGGTGGGCTTGTCCGACGCATTCATAAGAGATTCGGTCAGCCAAAATTTTCAAGAGGACACATAACTATTTCGGGACAAGATAATCCGGGAACTGGCTATTTACTCACCTGCGCTCAGTCTTCAACGCATTATGGAAAAGCACCTCTAGGTTCTGTAATATTTGACCTAGTTCAAAGCAGTTCAGATAGCCTTACTATTGAAGACAAGCTAAATAAAATTTGTCGAGCATTTGATTATTTATGTCAGCACTATGAGCTAGACACACAAGATTTACTTCGTGCCTTAGATGATCATTATCAGGATATCGTCAAAAAAACTCTTAGCTCTGCGGCACAAGAGATTCGTTTGGTGGCACAAGCTGCAAGTGATTCAGGGCAAAGCAAGTTACTTAAAAAAATTGCTGAGAGAACGATTAACTCTAGCAACAAAGACAGGGATTTCGGTCTAGCTGTAACTGACTTACTAAAGCATTTGGGTTTACATGATGCTGACATTATTGATGCCTACTATCAAAGTAACCCACGAGCCGATGGAAGGACTCATTGGAGCAGTGTTCTGTCTAGATATCGTGGAATTGCAGTGCATACGGGTGACTTTAGCTTCCAAGAAAAAACATACGATATACATGATGTTGTAAGAATTACTTATCATTTATACGATATTCTGGTACGCATTGTTTTTAAGATGCTTGGGTATGATGGTACATACCAGCCAATAATCAGAAATCAAACCTCACAGCCTGTCGATTGGGTAAATGCTGATCTTCCAGCCAGGGAATTAGGGTATTAACCCAAGAATATATTGTTTAGATTAAATCGCCAAAACATTGAAGTGGAGATCAACCAACAAAAAGAACAATTCAGCAACATCTACCTGCAAGCTGTCACCACCGTTGCCGGCTATTCCCTCTACAAACCATTCGTAGACGATGACAGCGTAGACTGGGGAGTAGCTGCGAAAGGCGGGACTGGCCCCATTAGAGCACCTCGCTTAGAATTGCAGTTAAAATCTACATCAAGAGATATCCAAGACGATAACTCCATCCGCTACCCCCTCAAGCTCAAAAACTACGACGACTTAAGAATGGATGACTTCGCCATTCCCCGAATTTTAGTTGTCGTTTTAATCCCCGAAACACCGGAAGACTGGTTAACCCAGTCGGAAACAGAACTCTGCATCAGAAATTGTGGATATTGGATCTCGCTGCGGGGAAAGCCAGACACACTAAATACGAGTGCTGTCACCGTCACCATCCCTAGAACCAACCAATTTACAGTCGCCGCCCTTCAGTCAATTATGGAGGGAATTAGCCAAGGAGTTCAACCATGAAAGTCACCGTAAAAGATAGCCAAACTCTCGAAACAATCGAGCTAAATCAACTGAGAAATTACTTACAAACTCACGGCTGGCATGAAGACCAACCTTTCTTAGATAATGCCACACTTTGGCACAAACCAACAGCCGATGCAGAAGAATTTGAAATATTGCTACCTAACCGGGAAAACCTGGGAGATTATGCAGCCCGCATCCGCGAGGCAATCCAAACCCTAGAAAACGCAGAAAATCGCCCTCAAATTGAAATTTTAAGCGAACTACTTACCAGCATTCCCAACACGATAATTCAGGGAATTGTTATGCAAATTCACACCCCAAATACCCAAAAATTAAGTGGCGAAATTACTCTCCTCGGCCTTGTAGCTGACAAATTGCGGAAAATTCAAACTTCACTCGCAGACAAAGATTATATCCTGGCGATTAAAGCTTATCAAGAACGCTTACCGATTCTCTGTAGCGGTGACTTAATCAAAGACAACAACGCCTTCATCCTCAAAAACCCCCACAACTTAACCCTCGATGAATTGTGGTAAAACTAACAGATTTTGTCGAAATCTATATTAAACACCTTCCAAACAGAGATCGATCGCCCTACCAAAGGCCTCCGGCGCATCCAGCATCAGCCAGTGTCCAGTATTGGGGATCGTAGTAGTCGTCAGTGTCGGGCGCAGGATGTGGAGGCTGAATGGAAAAGCGTTTGAGGGAGCAATAATTGCGTGGGCTCGTGTTCCAGGGGCTGCTAGATACCGATCGAGAGCATCCACTGCTTCAAACGCAAACATACCACGATACATTCCCAGCAGCCGATCGCCCGGCCTGCGCCGCCAAAGTAGCCAGAATCCGATCGCGCGTACCCGCCAGACTTCATGTCAGCGCGTCGTTGAAGCCCGCTTCCACAGCAGGCCGCCAATCCTCCGTCTCCAGCACCCTCTGGAACGGGACGAGCCATGCCTCGTACACCTCTACGGAGAGCTTGGTAAAGTCTCCAGGCGGGTCTGCCAGAACTAACTGCGCGATGCGGTGCGGTGCGATCACCGCTACTGCCAGAGCTATATCAGCACCGAAACTATGTCCGACGATCGCCACTAGATCGAGCCCCAACTCATCCAGCACGGCGAAAACATCCGCAGCACAAGCAGCCGGGGCATAATTGCCATCCTCCGGCGGTACGGAATCACCGTGTCCCCGCACATCCAGGGCGATCGTCCGTCGGGTACTCCCAATACGCGCCAACTGCGCCTCCCAGAGGCTCGCAGAAAGCACCATACCGTGCACGAATACCACGGGTAAAGGCTCCGACTCCCCAGCCGTTACAGGGGGACTGGCTTCTTGAATGTGAATATTGCCGATCGGTCCTTTGAGAATTGTCGATCGCATAAAATCTGCTCCTAAGTTTTATAGTCTTGGACGCACGGGCAGTCAGAAACCCGGTTTTTCCCCAGAATACTCGGTTACAGCCCACAGAAAAGGTAAAAACCCAGTTTCTTTGGTTGGGATGCGTAATTAGTGCTTCGAGTAAAGGCGGTTGAGAAACTAGCGTACAAGGTCGATTTGAACCCATTGGTTCATCAACTCAAAACAGTTGCCGATCGCCTACAATAAACTCCCAGGCATCAATTTGTCGGTGTGGTACACTTTCCAGCATTCGTAACAAGCCCATTTGGGCGATCGCATCCAATCCGCTGGGCATTAACGCTTCACCCCGAAACACTCGGTAGGAATCTTTTGCCGCCTCAACCAACGTTACAGCAATACCTCGTTTCACCAGCAGTAAGGC
>JAJAYT010000276.1 GCA_026786085.1 Microcoleus sp. CAN_BIN18
ATGTTGAAGATTGATAATTAGCAATTGGCAATGAAGCATCAGTAAGAGGTTTAATTTCTAAATTTAATAAGTTTCCGGCTTGACTAATTCTAACTAAACTTTGACCCGGAACCGCCGCCACAGTAATATTTCCTCCCGGTGCAGCAAGTTGTCCCGCACTCAAAACCGTGCCGCCCAATAAATTTAAATTCTGCCCTTCCTTCACTGCCAAATTACCAAGATTTATAATTCCTCCCGGCTGTAGATTGGTGAAAGCAAAAGTGTTCGGACTTCCGATTAATTGTGCATAATTATTCATGCCCGCTGCACTAAACCAATTATTGCCGAAACCGATGCCTGTCGCAGTAGTCGCGGTGAAAGAACCGGGAATATTTAAGCTGGAATTTGCACCGAAAACAATCCCCGATGGATTCATTAAAAATAAATTGGAATTGCCGCCCGTAACTTGAATTAAGCCGTTTATCAGCGAAGCATCGCCGCCGACAACTCGCCCTAAAATATTGCGGATATTGGGATTTGAGATAAAATTGGCAGTTTGTCCTTGAGTTAAACCAAATTGTTGGAAACTGTGAAACAAATTTGTGCCATCGCCGGATTGTTGGCCGCCTTGGATGTTGAATTGGTTGCCGCTGGGAGCGATTTGAGTATTGGTTCCGTCGGTGGCAGGGGTGATTTGGGCTGTGGCTATTTGGGATGGGGTGAAAAGTCCTATTTCGCAAGTTGCTAAGGTGCTGAAGGAGAGGAATGTTAGGAGAAATATATTTTTTTTATCGGCTGATTTCATGGCTTTTGTTAGTAGATTATATCTTGCACATTCCAATAGTCCGGCAGGGGTTTAAACCCCCGCCTCATAGCGAAAGTCCTCTGAAGAAGACTGTATAAAAACTGAGTTTGTCATTAGTATGTTTTACCGAATAAACATTCTTTAGTCCGCGGAGGCGGACATCGTTTGTATAGGCGCGGTTTCAACCGCCGTCTTAGTTTCTATAGGCTATTGCCTATCTTTCCTCCTTTGGGCATCTTGCAATTGCTTCCCTATTTTTTCTACCATCTGCAAATCTCCCAAACTTTGATACCCATCTTTTGCCAACTTCAAATACCGTATCGCTTCGGGATAATTCCGCATGGATGAATAAACTTGTGCCAAACCGTAACGCGCCTCGGTTAGCTCTTCGATATCATCGGGTTTAGCTGTACTAATCGCCCTTTTATAGTATATTTCAGCTTGCGGCATTAGTTGCGATCGCACGCGATACATTTCTCCCAACGTGCGGTAAATTGGCGCTGTCTCAACTCCCGCTGTTGGTAAGCTTTCTAAGGTTTCTATTGCTTCGGCAATCAAGTTTGCGCTAAGATAAACTTGCGCGATCGCCAATTTCTGACTCGCTGCATTCGGTACCTGTTGCCCGATCGCCCGCACAGCCTCCTTAACCGCCTCAACCTCCTTCTCATCCAACAAACTAAACTCTGAATCTCCCTCTACCAAAGGACTTTCCGAAGAAACTCCCGTATTCGCCTCCACAATCAATCGGTACTTAACACCCGGTTTCAGCGCCGGTTCCCCCGGATACACAGCCTCAGTACCGTTAACCGTCATTTCCCAATTTAACTTCGCTCTATTTTCGAGGATGCTCAACTTATAGCTAGTCGCACCCACAACCGGATTCCAGCGCAAAGTCGGCTTATTTCCCAGCAATTGCGTCCGCCTCGGACTGATTATATAAGGAATTGGCGCGTTATTCCAAGCAATTTTATCATCACCGCGATCGGGACAGTTAATTAAGTTTTTATTGCAGTCTGACTTCGACTTGTCGCTAGCTAACAAACAGCTATTTAATTGATTTTCGCCCGCTTTAATTGACTTAATTCCTAAATCTGCACATTGGAGAATAATTTGTCCGTTTTGTGATGTTTGCAGTTTGTCACCCGGATAAATTGGCGTGCCCGCTGTCACCCGAATATTTCTGCCATCTTGACGCTGTAGCTGCACTTCGCCGCTAATATTCAGGATTTGTCCGTTGGGTATTCTTGTCGTTGCTGCGATTGCTGGGGAAATTATCAGGTTGTTAGCGGATATTTTGGATGAATTGGTGTCACTTCCGAAGTGGGGATGAGGTAGAATATTAACTGAAATTAACGTAAATGCGATCGCGCTTGCACCCATAACAACAGTCGTCTGTTTTTTCATTTAGTTTTTCCTGTTTTTGGTAAACGTTGCTTAGCTAGTTGGATACATTCATCTTGTTTTGGTATGCTGGAATTGGCAGATTTCAGTGTTTCTTCCCAATGTATGAGGGCTTCTTGGGGTTTTCCTTTAGCTTCCAGTACCTTCGCTAAAAGACATTGAGCTTCAGGGCTATCGTTTCTTTTCGATATTGCTATTCTTAAATTTTCTTCCGCTTCGTCGTATCGATTTTGATTTAAACGCACCCAGCCCAGATTTTTGAAACAAGCTGATTTCACTCCATCCTGTTTAGCATTTTGAAAGCAACGTGCGATCGCCTTTAAAGCATCTTCAGGTTCATTTTCCTGCAGAAACAATTTAGATATTTGAGCGTGAGCTTCGGGAAGTCCACGCCAGACTGCACTTTGCATTGATTCTCGCTCGCATTTGCGATCGCTTAATTCTTTACAAAGCTCAGATAAGTTATAGGAAGACTCGCCGTTAGTAGGATTGATTAATGCAGCTAGATTGTAGGAAGCTTTCGCGATTAAAAATTGATTACTACGGTGGTTTTCCATCCCAAATATGTTGATCGCAGATGCTAGATTCGGGCCCATTAATGGATAGCCGATCGCCAAACCGGCTAAACTGATGCTGGCACGCTGCATAAATTTAGTGGAAATGGTAAATTGTGGGTAGCTTGGAGAGCGATTCCCTACGGGATAGCTTCGCTTCACGGCAGTTACAGCGTCTGTTGCAGGTACGAAAGGGCGATCGGCTTCCGACTGCGGTAAAACAAACTCCTCAAACGTCGGATGCTGACACAGCATTGGAATCCCGCTTGCACCCGGAAATTGAGCATCCCTTTTCTGCAACTTATCCTTAGCTTTTCGCACTGCTAAAAATAAAAGCTCTCCCGCAGCCAGATATGTGAATAAATACTTCACAAATTCGTTAGCAACTACATCAGGTAGCGGCGCGCGCATCACAATTATCGATGGTAAATCTAAACCCTCAGCCACGATATCCGTCGCAATTCCCAAGCTCGAACAAGAGTTGAAAATCAGCAACTGCAAGCCTTTGCTAATCGCTTTTTTTAAACCTGCTTTTAACTCTTCTACTTTAATACTATTGCGATCGGGATTTTGATTGATATACAGCACTCCGTTAGTAGCATTATTATCGCTGTTGCTGTGTCCTGCAAAAAAGAAAGCTTGCCAGCCTTTCTCATCAAAAAGCTCATCATGCAATTCTTGAGGAGTCGGCTCTTTTAGAAACTGTAAATCGCACCGATCGCCCAAACGTTGTTGTATAATTCTTTTATCTTCTTCAATGTCGATTCCCTTACTATTCCCAGCAACGCATAAAATTCTGCCTTGAGAAGGTTGAGCTATTTCTGCTGTGGTTTTCAGTTGATTTTTTTTGCCATATTGTGAGGAAGTGGGAATTATTTCGCAGTTAGCGTAATCTTCGCGAAACGCCCACACATCCCAAGGTAACTCCCAAATCTCAGACTGATCGACTTCTAAAAATATTTTAAAACATTCAAATACATTGCCGATGTGTGTTCTGAGTTTTGACTCAATTTTTCTACAAAATTCGTCAGCCTCCAGCCACTTTTTCATGTGCTCCTGCAAGTTCCTATAAACGGCTTCAGGTTTATCCTCAGAAATGTTTGTAACGCCCGTGGATTTGACCTTAATCCGAGGATCGTCGCTCCGAGGTTTGAGGACATTACACATCATTTTCCATTTGTCATGCAATAGCGCAATTTCCGGCGCTGGCGGCAAGCTTCCCGAAAATTTAATTAAGGTTTTTTCCGATTCTCTGAGTTCCGCTGTAACGTGAGCAAAACCCTTTCCTAAATTCCCAGAAGCCAAAACCAATATAATACTCTTACTCATAAATAGGAGGCGAGTGTCGTGATTTTCAAAATCATACCACAAAATTTTCTGTTATGCTCAAATCATCTATGGCTACTCGGATACTAAAGCTCTCTTCGGGTTCTACCTCAAAATCTTTCAGCAAAATACACAAATCTTGAACCGTTGATTCACTTTTGTGTAGAATTTTTCCAGTATCGGATATTAACGAGAGTTGAGTCTGGGGTGGGAGGTAGCGTTGTCCCATCGCCGGATGCAACTGGACATGAACTGTAATAGTGCGATCGCTCTGTTGGGCGATCGCCACCAACAAAGCCACAGTTGTCCTACCCAACTGCATTCCCAAATCAATCAACTTAGCCCTCGCAACATCCGCTTCGGGGAATCTCTGCTGGAGGCTGCTTTGCCCCCCCGATAATGATAAATTTTGTCTCGAATTTCCACCACTTCGGAATGCAAAATCTGGATTCTCGTCAGGAAAAATTGCGTCTTCTAAATTTTGCTTACCTTGGTCAAATTTCTGCCAACCTGTTTCAACAATATTCTTAAACCAATTACCCAATTTTGACGGAATCGGATTTTCGATTTTACCGGGCGAAATCTCCGGTGGTTCAGGGTCAAATATTGCCTCAAAAGGTTGCCAATCAGGATTAAATACATTCATTAACCACTGATTTAGGTCAACTTTAGCGTCAAAGAAATGTTCGAGATTTACCAAGAAATCGTCAAGAGAATGTAATTCGTTCAATACTAATTCGCCTGAATCGGCAGTTGGAGAAAAACCAAGCAATCTCGCTACTTTTTCATCTTCATCAATGGCTACGGCAATATAACCGATACGATCGGCCCTAGCTTCCACGGGAACTGGGCAATTTACAGGCGAATTTGTCGATGAATTTTCGTGAGGTTTTGCTTGATTTTGATGCAGGTTTCTAACGGGACGACATTCAATTTTGCCTAATCCTTTGATATACAAATCTGCCGCATCTGTAAACAAACGCATTGCGGGATTCCAGCTATCGCACTCAGTCAAATCAGTTTCAATACTCAAAATTTCCAGGTAATCGTGAACTGCCAGCACTGCCAAAGTATTGAGATAAACTTGCTCTCGTCTTTGCGGATGGCGCTGTTGGGCGGAAAATTGCCGAGCAAGCTGCATTGCCTTTTGAGTAATTGGCATTGGCAAAGGTTCGAGATTGGAAAGGTTTTCATAGTTCATTGTTCCGGTACTCCTGGTATGTTGAAAGTTTGATATCCTTGATTTTCGGAAAATTTTTGCAGCAGATGGCGACAGTCAGAAGTGTTGAATGATAGAAAAAGATTGCCAGGATTGGCAAACAAATGTATAATGACAGAGCTATAAAATATTAAAAATCAACTAAAATGCTATTTTCTAACTTCCCCAAAATTGTGAAAAGGTATCTCGCCCATTTAC
>JAJAYT010000277.1 GCA_026786085.1 Microcoleus sp. CAN_BIN18
CCGATTCGATGCGTGAGGGTCAGGTTGTGTCTCGGCGTTTGCCTAAGTATTTATACTCAGAATGCCCGAGCAAACGCCACCAATTGCTGCCACAGAACCCACCTCCACCCCCATGTGACAGTTAGGGTGCGGAATGTGGGCCCCATCTCCCCATCTCCCACTCTCCTGTACGGAAATTTCTACTGATTCTTGGGCCTTGAGGGGTAGGGACTTACTCCGGCAAATGATAAAATACTACCAAAGGCCGCGGGATTGCCCAGATCAAAATCAATTCAATATTAAAAAATTAGGTAGGAAAATTATGGGATTTTTTGATTCAGAAATTGTTCAGCAAGAAGCCAAACTGTTGTTTGAAGACTATCAATCTCTCATCCAACTAGGCGGGAATTACGGCAAGTTCGATCGCGAAGGCAAGAAAATGTTCATCGCTCAGATGGAATCAATGATGGATCGTTATCGTATTTTTATGAAACGCTTTGAGCTGTCTGAGGACTTCATGGCTCAGATGACTGTAGAGCAGTTAAAAACACAGCTCAATCAATTTGGCATCACGCCCCAGCAGATGTTTGAGCAAATGAACTCAACGCTGGAGCGGATGAAGTCTGAACTGGAAAAACAATCTTAAGTAGAAGGAAGAAGGAAGAAGGAAGAAGGAAGAAGGAAGAAGGAAGAATGCTTATAGACCTAGTTTTTGAGTCATTGGTCAACAGTCAAAATTAAACAGTTGACCAATGACTAATAACTAATGACTAATGACTAATGACTAATGACTAATGACTGATAATTAAGGCCGTTCAAAAGCTGACGCAGGTTTAAAACTTTCTGCGGGAACGCCCTGCAAAGCTTGGCTCATAAAATCTCGCCAAACAGGGGCAACAATCCCACCGCCAGTAGCACCGTAGCTCATCGGTGTGTAATTGTCGTTGCCCATCCAGACAGCAACTGATAACTGCGGTACGTAACCCACAAACCAGATATCGCGTTCTGAGGAAGTTGTACCAGTTTTCCCAGCAGCCGGCCGCCCGAGTTGGGCCGCCCTTGCCGTTCCGCTATTAATCACTCCTTGCAGGGCGCTGTTGACAGATGCTGCGGCCCAGGCGTTGAGAACTGGTTTTGGTTTGGGCGTATTGTCGAGCAAGACGTTGCCGCTGCTGTCGGTGACTTTGACGATAAATGTGGTGTCAGAATGCCAGCCGTTATTCGCGAAGGTAGCAAAAGCTCCGGCCATTTCTAAAGGTGTCAAGTCAACTGCACCTAATGGCAAAGAAATCACCGGTTCCATCGGACTTCTGATGCCGAGTGTCCGGCAAATTTCAATGACTTTATTCAATCCGACTTCTTGGCCGAGTTTGACGGCGGGAATGTTGAGGGATACTTCCAAAGCTCTGCGGATGCTGACGGCACCGGAGAAGCCGCCGCCGTAGTTTTGAGGGTAGTAGTAGCCGTCGCCGTCGCGGTAGCCGACAGGGGAGTCGTAGACAACTGAATCGGGGCCGTATTTGCCGCTAGCAAAGGCAGCGTAGTAGATGAATGGCTTAAAAGCAGATCCGGGCTGGCGGCGTGCTTGAATGGCGCGGTTGAACTCACTCTTTTGGTAATCGACGCCTCCAACCATTGCTTTGACGAAGTGGGTGCGGGGATCGACGGCTGCTAGGGCAATTTGTCCTTGGTCGCGATCGTAAAAAAGTCCTTGGTTGTAAAGTCGATTGTGCCACGCTTTGACGGTTTCTTCGGCTATGCGCTGCATTTTAAGGTCGATCGTGGTTTGAACGCGCATTCCTCCCTTAACCACGGCATCTCGTCCAAAACGCCGTGTCAGTTCCTGGACGACGGCTTGTGTGACGTAAGGAACTTGGGAACCACCAAAAGAGGTGATTTTGCCCAGCTTAATTTTTTGCGATCGGGCGGCAGTCTCTTCGGCTGGGGTAATCCATTTGAGATCCTTCATGCGGCCTAAAACGAGGGTTTGCCGCTCTTTTGCCAATTTGTAATTGACAAAAGGACTGTATTCTTCGGGGGCGGAAATTAAGCCGGCGAGCATCGCTGCTTCTGCAATGGTCAAATTATTGGCTGACTTGTTGAAATAGCTTCTGGAGGCTGTCTCTACGCCGTATAAGTTGTGTCCTAGGTAGATTTGATTCAGGTACAGTTGCAGAATTTGGTCTTTGTTGAGAATTTGCTCCAACCGGATAGACATTACCGCTTCAGCTATCTTGCGACTAAATTTTGACTGGGGAGATAGAAACAGGTTTTTGACTAGCTGCATCGTCATAGTCGAGCCGCCTTCAACGGTTCTACCTTTCTCTAGGTTGACGATCAGAGCTCTGGCTATCCCGCCGGGGTTGATGCCTTTGTGGATGAAGAAGTTGCTATCTTCGATCGCCATTACGGCCCGTTTCAGGTTCGGGGAGATTTTGTCAAGGGGTACGACATCCCGGTTGGCTTCATCGTGGATGCTGGCTAGGGGCTTGCCGTTGATGTCGTAAATGTGAGTGGTTTCGGTGGGAGAGTAGGTTTGCAAGATGCGAACATCTGGCAAATTGCGGAAACTGATCGCTAAGCCAACCAGTCCGCCAGCGACTACGGAACTGGCTAGCATTGTCATGCTGAGTATGGTTCCGGCGGTCACTTTGCTGACTGACTGAACAAACTCGAATACGGGGGCTGAGTTTTCCGTGTTGTTGCGGACTGCGTTGGTTGACACGTGGATTTCACTTCCTCACTCTATTTGGGGTTTTAGACTTTTGATTTTAGATGCGGGATCGGACAATTGCCACCAGAAATGTTGGCTGGTGAGCTTTGGGATTATAGTAGCTTGATAGTTATCTTTTATGCGTCAGACAGTGAGTGTAACTAATTCTGCTGCACTTTGGCAAAATATTATGGACGATCGCTCCCTATGATTTCTTCTAACTTTTCTGGAATTTACCGTGGCATCAGCGAAATTTTTCCCGATCGACCTGATTCTAGCAACCCTGACGAAAATCTGGCCCTATTGCTGGCAAAAGTCGATCGACCGTTGCGAGTCAAACTGGGAATTGACCCCACAGGGACTGACATTCACTTGGGACATAGCATTTGTTTCCGCAAGCTGAGAGCTTTTCAGGATGCCGGTCACACGGCGGTACTGGTCATCGGAGATTTTACCGCAAGAATTGGCGATCCGACAGGGAAATCGGAGATGCGCAGCCAATTGACAGCCGAACAAGTGGCAGAAAATGCCAAGACTTATTTAAACCAAGTGCGTCCGATTCTCGATTTTGAGACGCCCGGACGCTTGGAAATTCGCTACAACTCCGAGTGGTTGTCCAAATTGGACTTGGCGAAGATTTTGGAGCTGCTAGGCACGATGACGGTGCAGCAGATGCTCGCTAAAGAGGGATTTGATAACAGGATGCAGCAGGAAAATGCGATTTACCTGCACGAGTTTCTATATCCGCTAATGCAGGGTTACGATTCAGTTGCTTTGGAAGCGGATGTGGAGTTAGGGGGAACTGACCAAAAATTTAATATTGCTGTGGGGAGAGATTTGCAGCGGCATTTTGGGATGAAACCGCAGTTTGGTTTGCTGATGCCGATTTTGCTGGGGACTGACGGCGTGCAGAAGATGTCGAAGTCTTTGGGCAATTATGTAGGTTTGTCTGAAGACCCGCTGACGATGTATTCTAAGTTGGAGAAAATTGCCGATCGCTCGATCGCCCAGTATTTTGAGCTATTGACAAATTTGCCGCTGGATGAGTTGCCAGAAAATCCGCGCGAAAAACAGAAACTTTTAGCTGTGGATGTGGTAAGTCAGTATTGGGGGAAAGCAGCGGGCGATCGGGCACAACAAGATGCAATGACTCTGATCAAAGGTGCGGCGGGACAGGCTGATGCTGTGGCGGAGTTTTCCTTGGCAAATGTCCAGTTTCCGGCTAAGTTGTTTTATATCCTTAGTGCTAGCGGGCTTTGCAAGAGCAGCGGTGAGGCGCGGAAGTTGATGCAGGGCGGTGGAGTGAAGTTGGAGGGCGATCGGGCTTCTGATGTTAATCTTACTTTTGAATCACCGGCAGATTTATGCGGTAAGGTTTTGCAAGTGGGCAAAAATAAGTTTGTGCGATTGGTGGATTGAATATCTTTTTTAACCGCAGATGAAGGCTGATGAACGCTGATGAACGCTGATAATCGAATTATTGTTGCTTTGGATGTTTCGAGTTTGGAAAGTGCGATCGCACTTCTTGACAAACTCCCGCAAGTATCTTTTTGGAAAGTCGGTTTAGAATTATTCGTTAGCTGCGGCCCAGCAATTATCGAGATTTTGAAACAGCGGGAAAAACGGATTTTTCTCGATTTAAAATTTCACGACATCCCAAATACTGTAGCTGGTGCTTGTCGTGCTGCAGCCAAGTACAATGTAGATTTATTGACAATCCATTCTACCTGTGGTAAAGATGCTTTAAAAGCAGCACAGTCAGCTTTAGTAGAAGGGGCGGCGGCTGTCGATAAACCGACTCCTAAATTGATTGCAATTACGCTATTAACGAGTTTGAATTCGCGACAGTTAGCTTTTGAGTTGAAAATACCTTTAGAGTTGCCAGAATATGCTTTGCACATGGCATTGTTAGCTAAGGAAAGTGGTTTACCTGGTGCTGTTTGTTCTCCGCAAGAAGCGGAACAGTTAAGAATGAGTTGCGGGGATGATTTTCTGTTAGTTTGTCCGGGGGTGCGTCCTAAATGGGCCGATGGCGGCGATCAAAAACGATCGATGACTCCAAAGGCTGCTTTAAAAGCTGGTGCGGATTATCTGGTGATTGGGCGGCCGATTACAGCTTCCGACGATCCGGTGGCGGCTTTTGCGCGCATTTGTGAAGAGATTGGATAAACACAGATGAATGCAGATCAAATCCCATCAGCGTTGATCTGTGTTTATCTGCTAACATCTACGGTTGCAAGTCCGAGTTTTATTTCATAAAAATTGCTGTTTTTTCTTACCTTATAATCCAACACGGTTTACTTAAGGCTTTTTGACGAATTTCTTAAGTCAACCATAAGGCGGTAGGGGCGGGTTTAGCTCAGAATTTATGAAATAATCGACTGTATCAAGGCAAAACCCGCCCTCTTAAGCAAACTTATAATCATCTACTGAATTCCCTAGCCAAATTCTGTTTGATTTCCAAATATGCTGCTTCTTCTAGTTCTAGTCGTTCTCGAATTAGGCGAATAATCCACGCCTCAACATCTGTTTCTTGATGCAATCCCGCTAAAAAAGCTGCTTTTATGGCAAGTTCAGAGGGAAGGGATAAAGAAGTCGGCTGTTTTTGAACAATAATGGGAGTTTCCCACGCTGAGTTATTGTTAGCTTCGGTTTCAACTATTTGGTCAATTTCTGGTTCAGAGAGTGTTTCTTGGGTTGTGGGATTGATTGAGTTCATATTGGCCATCCGGTAATCAGGCGAACTACGTTATTTGGCTTTAGTTGAAATATAATTTTGAGGGTGCGTCCACCGTAGGTTGTACCAATTAATTGATAGCGATCTGGGTAAGACTTGTTTCGTCGCACTTCATAGTCAGACAAGAAACATTGCACAGCTTCATTGAATGTAACTCTGTGTGCAGCCAGTTTATCTTGCTCAAAGTCATACTCAAATTCATAAGGGGTGAAGTTATTCCAGTCTACCACCGTTTTAGGGATTTCATAGGGTTGCAATTTGATTATATCAGTGCGATCGCATTCCCTCTCATCGCCCAAGACTCAAGAAACCGGCTTTCTGCGAAATCTTGGGTTAGTGAGGAGATATCTAGGAAGAAACCCGGTTTCTGAACCCCCGACGCTCAGAGGGCGAGAAAAGCGCAATTGCTGAGGCGATTCGTTTGTGGTTGCGAGATTGTCCTGCAAAAGGAGAAGTGTAAAGGGCTAAGGAATCCACGCGGCAACACGGGCCACCCGAAAACCGAGGTGGTTGTTGCGGAGATACGGCTGATTCCTGAGGCGAATGGCCGCACGGCAGTTCCTCGGAAGGTAGGGCCACGAACCACCGCGCAAGAGCCGGTATCGGTCATCATTTTTAGATTGGACTAATAAATCAAGATAATTTTTATAACGATGATCATTGCTATTCTCATCCCATACGCTGCCATCAGTCGGTGCTCCGTGATAGCTATCATGCCAGGGGTCAGCGCACCATTCATAAACATTGCCGTGCATATCGTATAAACCAAAAGCATTGGCGGGAAAACTGCCTACATCTGTAGTTTGTTCTCTATACTTACCCTTTAGTGAATTATGGTAAGAATAGTTGCCGTTATAGTTCACCTGATCAGTAGTAATTGTTTGACCAAAATAGAACGGTGTAGTTGTACCAGCGCGACAAGCATATTCCCATTCTGCCTCACTGGGTAAGTGATAATTCCATCCGGTATTTAAAGATAACCTAGCACAAAATTCCACAGCATCATACCAAGAAACTTGTTCTACTGGTCGATTATTACCTTGGAATATAAAAGGGTCTGGGTTGAGGTCATATTGAATCTTTGGAAATTTAGCAACTACTTTCCACTGTGCTTGAGTAATAGCATATTTTCCCATGAGGAAAGGTTGAATTGTTACCCGACGTTGCGGCCTTTCCTTATCAAAGCTTTCTTCTTCAGTTTCTGGCGCACCCATTGTAAAAGTTCCACCGGGAATAGCAATCATTTCCAGATTTACACGATTCCCCAAATCTTCAGTAAAGGATTGCAACTGAGAGGGTTTTGGTTGTGGTGGCGCTGATATTTTAGTAGGTGCTACTGGTGAAGGCTGAACAGGTTTTGATTGCGGTGGAGGTGCTGATTTTTGAGTAGGTGCTACTGAGACAGGATTAAGAGCTTGCAATACTTCTGCTGCTGATTGATAACGCGCACCCACTGGAAACAATAGCATTTTATCTAATACTTGCCCCAAGTCATTGCTGAGAGAAACTGCCTTATTTCTCCATATCCATTCCATTTGCATCGGATCGAAAAGTTCGTCAACCAAAGTTCCATTTTTTTCTGCCAGCAAACACCCGGTTAATAACCGAATGCAAGTTACACCAAGACTGTACAAGTCACTCGCGGGAAAAACATGACCTTGCATTTGTTCCGGTGCTGCATAACCAGGAGTGCCGGTCACAGTTCCTACTCTAGTCAAAACACTACCGCTCAATTCCTTTGCAACTCCAAAGTCAATCAACACTAGAGAACCGTGAGAGTTTCTAATGATGTTTTCCGGCTTAATATCTCGGTGAATTACCTTTTGCTTATGCACAAAATCTAATATCGGTAGCAATTCATTCAATAATTGCTTAATCTGTATTTCGCTAAACTTTCCCTGCTGCTCTAATTCTTTTGATAAATCCTCACCGTCAATAAATTCTTGTACTAGATAGAAGCGTTTGTCTTGTTCAAAAAATGCCAACAAATCAGGTATTTGAGGGTGTTTCCCTAAGTCTCGCAGTCTCACCGCTTCTTGTTTGAATAACTCCGTCGCTTTCTGAATGGCGGCACTCCCTTGTAGTTGGGGGAGAAATTGTTTGATCACACAGATTGTATCGAGTCGATGTTCGTCTACGGCTTTGAATGTACGGCCGAAACCTCCTTCGGAAATGTATTTGACTGCTCGGTATCTGTCTCCTAGTAGGAGTTTGTTGCCGCAGCGTTGGCAGAATTTGGTGATGGGTGGGTTTGGATGCTGGCAGTCGGGATTAAGGCATTGACTCATAAAATTTTCTGGTTTTACTATTTTAAGATTAACACGGTTTACGCATTGAGCAATATTATCTGTCCGAAGAGAGGAACGAAGCAATCGCCAAGACTAAGATTGCTTCGTTCCTCGCAATGACAATTTTGGAAGCAATGACAATTCTGTCGCGTGGATGGGGCGGGTTTATGAGATTGTTGGTTTGAGTCTGAGATTTTTGGTGAACCCGCCCCTACACGCAGTTTCTCTGTAGTAGGTAGTTTATCGTTATTGAGCAATGCTGCTAGTTTTTCCCCGTGTGGCTGAGCTAAGTTAAACATAAAGTTCTGCTTTTTGGTTGATTTTTTTAATGAGTTTCCGAGAATTATGCCTATCAAAACAAGGTGAAGGTTGTACTTTTTCAACCTTATCAATAGCATCTTTAATTTCAGGTTCACTTCTTCATCCGCTATGAAATAAGCGGACTCTAATGC